>DATLYJ010000079.1 GCA_035574915.1 Dehalococcoidia bacterium
TGCCGTCCTCGGTGGTGGGCGCCATCGAACATCGCTTCATGCCCTGCTCGAATCCGTATCATGCCCGCCGAACGCGGCTCCACGGGGCTCCGAGGGCCATCGGTGCTCTTGGTCGCTGCGTTCATGAATGAAGCGGGCTAGCGGAGCACTAGCGATGACCCGCCTGAGCAGCGACGAGCTTCGCGACGGCCACGTCTTCAATGGGTTCGACTACAACATCCAGGTCTGGGTCGTCGAGGGGATCATCCGCAGCTGCGGTCACCCCGCCTGGATGCGCGCCGGGGTGCCCTGCTGCAGCGCCTACCGCTATGCCGGCCAGCCGATCTCCGAGGTGCCCGGTGCCGAGACCTTCCCACCGGAGATGACCCAGCGGGCATGATCTTCTACGAGCAGACGCATCGCTACGCCGCGGGCGACTCGCCAGTCTGCTCCTGACCAGCCCAGAAACCACACCCTGCCGCAGTTCTGCCCGTCCCGCGCAGCGCCTCGGAGGTTGTCTGATGCGCGTCCGCGTCGAGATTCCAGAACCCACGATCAAGTCCCGCTCGCGCAACGTCAACCGGGCCGTCCGCGCCGTCCTCACGGTCCGGGGGATGAAGCGGGCCCTGGCCGAAGCCATGAACGCCCAGGTCCAGGCCATCGCCGCACTGAATGGCAGCCAGAAAGGTGAGGCCGAGCGCATCCTCCGCGAGATGGGCGTGGGACTGCTCCGCGTCTGAGCCGGCCATCCGGCTGACCCCATAGCCTCACATCGCGCCGATCCCCGACCCGCCAATCTGGCCGGTGCGCGCGGTCCAGGAGACCGCCCAGCCATGGACAAGAAGCCCGTGATCCTGACCACCCTTCGCCAGTACCTGCGTCGGCTCCAGGCGCTCGAGCGCGCCCACTGCGACAACGGCACGGCGCCGATCGCCGACTTCCCGTGCCTCATGCCGATCATCGACGAGACCCGCGACGTCATCCGGCTCGTCGTGCGCCGGCGCGCGCTCACGCCGCTCCGCCCTTCGCAACGCCGCCGCTCAAACCCGGGCCGCACCCGACGCGACAGGAGCCTTCCGGAATGCCCATGACGCCCTTCGCCACCACGCTGTCCGACTACATCAAAGCGGGCTACCCCGCGATCGCCGTCACCACGCACGAGGAGGAGCGGCTCCTTCGGGACCTCCAGACGCTGAAGGACATCGGCTGGTCCTTCGCCTCGTGGAGCGCCGTGCGCGGGTGGCGCGATCCCGAGGGGAAGGCCATCCAGGGAACCACCGCTGGCGCAACCGCGCCGACCGCCGTGCTCGAGATCCAGAAGCTCCAGAAGCGGACGGTGGCGGTCTTCTTCGACCTCCAGGCGCACTTCATCACCGAGCCGGACACGGTCCGCGCGATCCGGGACGCGCTCGAGATCGCCAAGTCCTCGTTTCGGCCGATGCTGCTGTGCTCGCCCTACAGCACCCTGCCGCTCGAGCTGGAGAAGGACGTCGCGCTGCTCGACTACGCGCTGCCGACCTCCGCGCAGCTCCGGGACCTCATCCCCGAGCTTCTCAAGAGCATCAAGCAGGCGGCCGCCCGGGCGGCCGGCACCCAGCGGCCCTATCCGACGGAGCTCGAGGACGGCGTGATCGAGGCGATGATCAACGCCGCCCGGGGCCTCACCTGGAACGAGGCCGAAAGCGCCTTCTCCCTGGCCATGATGACCGCCCAGCCCGGCGCGATGGCGGCCGTCATCCAGCGCGAGAAGACCTCGCTCGTGCGCAAGCAGGGACTGCTCGAGCTGATGGAGCCGCGCGTCACGCTCGATGCCGTCGGGGGCCTCGATCCCCTCAAGGAATGGCTGCTCGAGCAGGGCGCGCTGATCAAGTACGCCGCCGAGGCCCTCGCCTGGGGCTTCGTCCCCGAGGACCTGCCGAAGGGCGCGCTCCTGACGGGCCTGCCCGGCACCGGCAAGAGCCTCATCGCGCGCGCCGCGGCCGCGACCTGGGGCCTGCCGCTCCTCCGCCTGGACATGTCGCGGATCCTGGGTTCCCTCGTCGGCCAGTCCGAGACCCGGATGCGCGACGCGCTGCGCCTGGCCGAGGCCATGGCCCCGTGCGTCCTGCACGTGGACGAGATCGAGAAGGCCTTGGCGGGGGCGGGCACGGACACCTCCGGCGTCAGTACGCGCATCATGGGCCAGCTGCTCACCTGGCTCCAGGAGCGCGGGGTTGGCCCGGACGGCCTGCCCTCGCCGGTCTACGTCATCGCCACCGCCAACAACCCCGACTCCTTGCCGGCGCCGCTCCTGCGCCCGGGCCGCTTCGACGGCCGGTGGTTCGTCGACCTCCCGCAGAGCTTCGAGCGGCGCGTGGTCGCCGAGATCCATCTCGCCAAGCGGCGGCAGTCCGTCGTCCAGGCCGACCTCGACGAGCTGGTCGAGCAGACGGCCGACTACAGCCCGGCCGAGATCGAGCAGGTGATCAAGACCGGCTGTGCGGCGGCCTTCCGTGAGCGCCGAAGCCTGATAGCCAAGGATCTCTTCGACGCGGTCAAGCGGGTCATGCCCCTGTCGAAATCGCGGAAGGAGGACCTGGAGAAGATGCGCGAGGAGGCCCGTCGGACCGGGGCCCTGTTCGCCAACGCTCCGGAGATGGGCTTCGGAGCCTCTCGGCGCCTCCTGGACATCGGCTGATCCCCCTCCTTCACGGCGTCGGCTCACGGAACCGGTACTCGTGAGCCGACTTCCCGCGCCTCGCCCGAGGCGCCTGCTTCGTACCCTCGACAGGCCTGAGCGATGACTTCCGACGACTCCGATCGTCCGCTCGTCGGGCAAGAAGACGACGACCCCGTCGCCGCGGGCGCCCCGGCCAACGGCCGCGACCAGGGCCGCACCCGGGACGCCGATCTGGTCGCGCTCTATCTCAACGACGTCGGGCGAGTCGCGCTCTTGACGCACGAACGCGAGCGAGAGCTCGTGGCCAGGCTCCGCGCTACGCGTGCGGCCTTCGTAGCCGTCGCGACCCAGTTCCCCGCCATCCAGGAAGCGATCCTCGACGCCCTGGAGCCTCTGCTCCATGGCCGGACGGCGAAGAGCCCGGCCGTGGCCGGCGAGCTGATCGATCGCGCGCAGCTGTTCCGGATCCTCGATCGCCTACACCGGACGGCCGGTTGCCGCCGCGGAGAGGCCCCACGTCCGCTGACCAGGAAACTCATCTGCGCCGTCCGTCCGTTGCTCCAGCCCCTACCGATACGTGGCGACTTCCTACTCGGCATCCTGACCTCCCTCACCGCGACTGCGGAGGCGATCGCCCGCACCCGCGTGGAGCTCGACACTGCCCGCGACGCAGCCAGCCGCAATGCGCTCGGCAGCCGCCTGGAGACGCTCTGCCGAAGTACCGGCCTGGGGCCGGCGGCGTTCGCCCGGGTCTGGACGCAGCTCACTGAGGCGAGCGCTCGCTACCGAGAGCAGCGCGACGCGATGATCGGCGCCAACCTGCGCCTCGTCGTGTCCATCGCCAAGCGGTACCGTGGTCCGCAGCGGCAATTGCTCGACCTCATCCAGCAGGGCAACCTGGGCCTCCTGCGAGCGGTGGAGCGCTTCGACCCGTCGCTGGGCTACCGATTCAGCACGTACGCGACGTTCTGGATCCGCCAGGCGATCACCCGCGCGCTCGCGGAGACGAGCGCGACCATCCGCCTCCCGGTCCATCTCGTCCAGGCCCAACATGCCCTGGCCAGAGCCGAGCGACAGCTTCGCAACGGCTCACCCGAGCCCGTACCCGTCCCGCAGCTCGCGGCGGCGACGAAGCTCAGCCCTGCCACCGTGCGCGCCGCGCTCGCCGCGCCGCAGGAGCCGCTCTCCCTCGACGCCCCGCTCAACGAGGACGACAACCACCTGCTCGACTGTCTCAGCGACGGGTCGGCCACCGCCCCGCTGGCGTTGGCCGAGAGCAGTCACGACCGCATCCGCCTCACCGACGCGCTCGAGCGCCTCCATCCGCGCCTGCGGGCCGTTCTGCACTTGCGGTTCGGGCTCGACGGGCACGAGCCTCACACGCTCCGGGAGGCAAGCGACCGGCTCGGCGTGACACGCGAGCGCGTCCGCCAGCTGGAGAAGACCGCGCTCAAGCGCCTCAGACGCATCCTGCGCAGCCCTCGCCACGGCCGGCCCTGATCGGGCACGGCGGCGGCTTCCTCGGGAGGTCACCCGCATGACCACAGGCTCCGCCCCTTCCGCCACCGACATCCTCGGCAGCGGCCTCATCGTCCAGTTGAAGATCAAGCTCTGGACGGCCACGGCCGAGCTCGAAACCAACGACATCGGGATGAAGCCGGAGGAGCTGGCCGAGCACTTCCAGCTCGGGCGAAAGCTCCTCGTCCCCAAGGGCGCTCTCGACATCGTCCGGCAGGTCGCCCGGCGCGCCAAGTACACCCTCGAGCAGCTGAGTCATCCGCTGCCGGACGGCGGCCGCTTCCTGCTCGCGCAGACGACTCCTGAGGTCCTCGCCGCCCTCCAGAAGCATCGCCAGGAGTTCTTCGACGCGGTAGACCGGTTCATCGCCGACTACCCGGCCGCGCGGGCGGGCATGGAGCCCCAGTGGCGGGCGGCCGCGCAGACGGCCTGGGTCAAGGTGGGTCATCCGGACACCGAGGAGGCCTTCCGGCAGGACTTCCTCGCCAGGGTGGCGCAGCTCTATCCCAGCGAGGAGCAGCTGCGCCGAAAGTTCGACTTCTTCTGGTTGAGCTACCAGTTGAGCCTCAGCGGACTCCGCGAGGTGAGCGCCGCGCGTGTAGCGGCTGAGGAAGAGCAGCGGCGCCAGGCCGACGAGGCCTACCGCCACGAGGTGCAGCAGCGACTGGCCGAGACACTCGACCGGAGCATCCAAGAACTCCACGCCCAGATCGCCCACACCTTCGAGCGCGTCCTCGAGCACGTGAAATCCGGCCGTCCCCTCCGCGACGGCAGCCTCGGCCGTCTCCGGCAGAGCATCGAGCGCTTCCGGAAGCTCAACGTCTTCGGCGACAGCACACTCGAGCAGACGATTGCTCGCTTCGAGCAGACCTGCCTGCACGACCTTGACACCGCGACGGTGTCGACGCGCCCTGACCTCCGCCAGGTCTTCCAGCAGGGCCTCGAATCGGTCCTGGCGGCCGCGACGGCGGGAGGCGAGGTCAACGTGCTCACCGGGCGCCTGCGCCGGCAGTTCGATCTCGGCGACGAAGATCCACTCACGGTGGAGACGGACACAGGCGACGAGGAGAGAGCGGCCGCGGCTGCGTCACCGTGAGCACGCGAGCTCAGAAAGCGGCCAACAATGACATCCAAGGCTGTGGCGGCTCCGAGCGGTCATCGTCGAACACCCGTGGGACTTCCACGACGTGCCGATCGCGAAGTGCGAACCCGTCGCCCTCGAACTCGCCCCGCACCGGCCAGTGAGGTTGGGAACCGTGGCGCAGGAGGCGCCTACTCCATGAGCGAATACGTCATCATCGCGACCGTGTTCACCGACGCCGGCCACCTGGTCGAGGCGCTGGTCGACCTCGGCTTCCCTCCGGATACGATCGAGGTCCACGACGGCCCCGTCACGCTCTACGGCTACCGCGGCGACGCGCGTCCCGAGCGGGCGGAGATCGTCATCCGTCGCGAGTACGTCGGCCGGGGCTCGAACGACATCGGGTTCGCGCGCCAGCCCGACGGAGTCTTCCGCGCGATCATCTCCGAGTACGATCAGCGCACTCCGGGCGCGCGCGGTCCCTACAACCAGGCCTTCCTCGGGCGCCTGGCACAGGCCTACTCGCTCCGCACGATCCAGCACCACTACCGCGCCCGCGGCTACCAGATCCACGTCCAGCGGCACTCGGACGGGACGATCCAGGTCGTCGCCGAGCGTTGAGGTTGACCATGCTCAGGCTCGTGTTCACCATCGACTCAGCGGGCAAGGTGGCGCTTACGGTAGAAGGCGTCCCGGGCCCGGCCTGCCACACGCTCACGCGCGAGGCCGAGGAGCTGCTGGGCCCGGCCACGCACCGCGAGCGCACGCGCGAGTACTACCAGCAGGCCCGCGCCCCAGTCCCACGGCAGACCCAGTCCAGCTGACCGCCATGTTCGATGCCTTCACGTTGTGGCCCAACGGCACCGTCATCGGCCTCTACACCGACGCGATCGACCTCCGCGCGCTGGGCCACGTCCGCGCCGAACGTGCCAGCGCCGTCCATTGGGATGAGGCTGCGCAAGCTTGGCGCGCGCGCATCCTCGCGACCGGTGAGGTACTGGGTCCCTTCCGGCGCCGCGACGAGGCGGTGGATGCCGAGCGTCGCGTCCTCGCTGCCCGGCTCCGGGCGCTTGCCCGGGCGCCCGAGGGAATGGCCTGACGACGGATCGATGCTCCTCGGTGGTCCCTCGGGTTTGCACGTGAGATCACCGCAGAGCTGCGCAGTGACCGACTTTCGTGGTCCTGAGGCGGGGCGGCGCCGCCGACATTTCGGGGTACGCGGCCGCGCGCCGCTCACGCCTAGCTGCGCCGGACCGAAGAGGAATCAAGCCAGCATTTAGCATGACCGACGCGCAGATCTTCCGGCTCCTCGACCAGATCGCCGCGGGCCTCGAGCGCGAGGCTCAGCTGAGCGACGAGGAGCGCGAAGCCAAGCGCGAGGAGATCCTGGCCTGGTTCCGCCCTCTCCATGCGCGGCTCCAGGCGGCCTACCTCGAGCGTCCATGCCCGATCCCCTGGACCCTGGTCCTCCAGGACGGCGCCGACGTGCCGCCCCCGCCTGAGCCGCATGAGTGCCCGGACTGCTTCAACGCGGTCTACGCCGCTTGGAAGCAGGCGCGCGGTCGCGCCACGATCCTGTCGCCGCCGAAGGACGGCGGCGCCCCATGATGTCGCGAGGCGCCGCCGGCAGCGCCCTCTCGCTCCTCCTTCTCGTCCTCGCCACCATCGAAGCCACGACGCCGGCGCGGAGCGCGGCCGAGGGCCGCCACGTCGCCGCCCAGGTCGTCCACGTGAGCGACGGCGACACTCTCGTGGCGCGCCTCGCGACGCTTGGGCCTGGCCTGAAGAAATACGAGGTGGTACGCCTGGTCGGGATCGACTGCCCAGAAACAGGCCAGGCGCCGTGGGGATCACGCGCCACAGCCCGCCTGGCCGCGCTTGTACTTCGGCGAGCCGTCATTCTTGAGCTTGCGATCCAATCCCGCGACGGCCATGGCCGCCTGCTCGCCGGGGTCTTCCTGACCGGCGGCAAGACACTGGTGCAGGAGCTGCTGGTGCGCGAAGGCTTCTGCCGAACGCTCGTCATGCCGCCGAACGTCGAATACGTCGAGCGGCTCCGCGCCGCGAAGGCCGAAGCCCAGCGCGCCGAGCGGGGCATATGGGCGCGAACCGGTGGCCTCACGGAGAGCCCGGCGGACTACCGCCGGCGTCATCGGTAGGGTGTGCGCCCTGAATTCAGGGCCATACGCTTCTGTGCCGGCTGCTGGCAGTGGTCCCACTCTGGGTGCTGTAATGGCTTCTTGGGAGAAGGCGGGGACGCCGGGTTCCAGCTGTTGGCCGATCTCGGAGGCCACTGCCGATCGCATCAGCGAGTGAACTCTCGTGCCCCAGGGAGAAGCCGTTGAATACCGAAGACGCCGTTTGTCAGATATGCGGCCGGCCAGTCCTGCCCGGTGAGACCGTAGTCAAGGTCGCACACGACGTCATGCACGTCGCCTGTCTTCCCAGCACCAAGCGCAGGACCGAGGAGCACGGCAGCGCGTCGTAGTCAGGATTGTACCGGGTTCCTCTGACAAGGACTTCGACGGCCGAAGCCGTAGGCCTTCTCCCGCGCCTCGGTGCCGACGTAGTCGATCCCCACATCTTCGAGCGACGGCCATGCGTTCGCCGCCGTCGCCCCTCGAGATCACATGGCGCAACTGCCTTCCGGCCTCGCCAGACCGGCGGTGACCTCCGCTGGTGCTGGGCTCCGGCTCCGCCAGCTGCTCAGCCTGCCCGACGTGCCGTTCGCCGCTCTGGCCGCGCCGTGTGGTGACGGCCAGTTATTTGCAGCCCTCACGGCGGGCTCGAGCGCGATCCGATACGGCATCGAGCCCCGTCGCCCGGCCGCCAACCAGGCAGCCCTGCACTGCTCACGGATCCTGGTCTGCGACCTCGAGGATGCGCGTGTCTCCCATGACGAGGTGAGCCTGCTCGTCACCTCCCCGGCGGTACGGCGCGGCACTCTCACCCCCGCCCTCCACGCCGCCGGCGCCGGCGGAGCCGCGCGCCTCCGCATCTTGCTCCCGTGGCTCCGTCCAGGCGGGATCCTGCTGGCGCTCCTCGCGCCGGACGAGCTGACGCCCTCGACGATCAAGCTCCTGAGCGCACGCTGCGAGGCCGTCACTCCATATCGGCTGTCCTCGGGCGTGACGAGCGCGCTCGTCATCCTCGGTCGGAAGAAGACGGAGCCCGGCTTTGACCCAGCCGTGCGCGACGCCCTCGCCGCAGCTCGTGCCGGCCGAGCGCAGATTCTGCCCGCCCAGTCGTCCGCGACCTACACGGTTCCCGCAGGACGCCCGCTGCCGATGTTCCGGTCCGTCATCCTCGATCACGAGACCCTCGAGGCCGAGGTCCGCCGTTCACCCGTCTGGTCGGCATTCTGGCAGGCCCAGGTCGCTGGTCGCGGCCGGCGCCAGGTACGACCACCGCTCCCGCTCCACAAGGGCCACCTCGGCCTCTTGCTCGCCGCCGGCGAGTGTGACGGCATCGTAGGCGAGGGCGCGGATCGCCACCTCGTTCGTGGCATCGTCCGGAAGCGCTCGATTGTCCTCAGCGACTATGACAACGGCGAACAGACCACGCGGACGCGTGACGTCTTTCGTGTGGTGGTGAAGCTACTCTTTCCCGACAGTACGCTTCGTGTCATCGGTGATCAGACGCCACCCGCTAGCGTCGAGGCCGACCTTAGCAACACCGTAGAGAGTCCCGAAGACCTACCCGATGTCTCTGTCCCCACTCCTGAATCCGTCGAGGACGGTGTCGAGATCAACACCCTCACCGGTCGTCGGCGGCGGTCCTTCGATCTCCAGGTCTAACGGCTTGGGGGCAGGCGCCGACTCTCTGCCGCGCCGCCCCTTCCTTGATCTGGCCGGCCACCCCCGGCACCGAGCAGGCCGGAGGCGTCCTTGGAGCTCACTTGACGAGGTTGTTAACAGCCACGGGCCTGGCGCCAAGCTCTTGAAAGGCTTTCGCGAGAATATCGGCGAGCACTCGAAGGCCCCTTGGGCGGACGCCATCCGCCCAGAACTCGTTCGTGTACGTCAGTCCACTCGAACTTTCCCTCTCGATGACCTTGATCGCTCCCGGGACCTCTTCATACTGCTGGTGGTATCCCCAGTTTGGATCGGAGTCTGGAGCGACGGTCTCCGGCAGTTGTCTCAGGACCGCCTCGGAGAGATCGGCCCGAAGATGCGGGCAGAAGCGATAGCGGAACAGGTTCGTCGCCAACTCGTGCCGGATTCTGTCCTTATCGAAGCGCCACCTCACCTTTCCGCCGAAGACGCTAGCCTTCTCCCACTTCCCGTAACAGAACCAGTTCGCCCACTCGGCCCAATCCATGCGGGCTTGCTTGCAGCCCCACGGGTTCAGCCGATTCTCATCCTTCCCGAAGCAGTATTCCGCTGGCCGATACGCTGTGGCGCGCTGTGCAGCACACCAAGCGAAGCCAAAGACCTCATCCCACGGCCTTTCCTCTCCGTCGATATAGAGGCGGCGGTTACGAATCCCGCTTAGGGACTCAACGAGAAGCAAGGCGTCGCTTAGGCTTCCGGAGGGGTACACCGCCAAGTACCACGTCTTCTTGCTCTTCTGGCAGCTCTGAAAACCTCCCGATGCCTTGGCTAGCTCCAGGGCCTTCGGGAATCCCGCCGCCGTTGATTCGGCGAACTCAATCGCGAGCCCCTTGCTTGGAATGGCCATCTCGATCTGACCTGCCTCGTCTTCCCTGGTGAGACTAGAGCCGCACTTCGGGCAAAAGTGCGCCTCGGCATCCGCGGCCGTCCCGCACGACGGACAAACCTTCCCTTGCTTCGTCAACGAAGCCAGTACTTCTGCACGCAGTCTTTCGAACTGATCAGGATAGATGCCAACTGCCTTGCAGAAGTCGCTGGCAAGGGCAACCTCAGCCTCGCTCAAGTCGTCGTCCGCATAAGCCACGCGCAGCATCAGCTCCAGGTTCCTCACTTGGTCGGCAAACGTTCCTACCGGCGTTAGCTTGTGATTACCCTGCTCCACCAATCGGATCGCAGCGTTGAAATCGCTCTTCTTGGCTTTGAGTTCGG
>DATLYJ010000080.1 GCA_035574915.1 Dehalococcoidia bacterium
CACGCTCGCCACCTCGCCCTCGAGCGCTCCCGCCAGCTCATGAAGGCGCAGGCAGCGCTCGAAGGCGCCCTCCAGGAGGCGGAGAAGGCGGCGGCCGACGACTCGAGGGAGCAGGCCGCGGCCGCGCGGCGCGAGGCGGCGGCCCGGTCCCTGCAGGCGGCGGCCGAGGAAGTCTCTGCCGCGCAAGAGGCGCTCGACGCGGCGCGGCGCCTCGACGCCGCTGGCCACGTCCGCGCCGGCCTGAAGCCCGGCGACCCCTGCCCGGTCTGCGGCGGCGTCGTCGGCAAGGACCTGCCTCCCGTACAGGCGCATGTTGCCGAAGCAGAAGGGCGCCTCAAGGCGGCCCGCGACGCCGAGGCCCGCGCGCGGGAGGCCGACAGCCAGGCCCAGGCGGACCTCGCGGCGGAGCAGGCCCGCCGCGAGGCCGCGGCCGCGGACGTGCGGCGGCTCCAGGCCGACCTCGCGTCCGCGCGCCGGGACCTCGAAGCCTCGCTCCCCGCCGGGGTCAAGCCAAACGAACGCGACATCGAAGCAGCGCTGAAGGCCGAGACAGCGAAGGCTGAAGAGCACCGCCGGCTATCTGACCTCGAGTCAGACCTCCGGCGCGAGATCGACGACCTTGCCCCGCGAGTCGCCACCAGCGAGCAAGGCCTTGCCGGACTGCGCGCTCGGGCGGAGACCCTGAGGGCGGAAGCCGAGCAAGCCGGGGAGGAAGCGGACACCGCCAAGGCGCGCCTCACCCGCCTCGCCTCCGAATGGGACTGGCGCCAGGTCTCCGACCTCATCCGGGCAAAGCAATCGCCCGTCGAACAGATCTCGGCTCAGCTGCGCGGCACCAATGCGGAGATCGAGTCGCTCACCGGCCTCCTCGCCTCCCTCGAGGGCCAGGAGCGCCGCCTCGAAGAAGGCATCGAAAGGGCAGCAAAGCTGCGCGAGGAGCAGGAAGAGCTCACCGGCAAGCAGATCCTGCTCAGGGAGCTGGGCCTGCTCCTCCGTGCCGACCAGTTCCAGGCCTTCGTCCTCGAGGCGGCGATGGCCGAACTTGCCCGGGCCGCGACGCGGCACCTGGCCCAGATCCACCCCCGCTTCGCGCTCGGCGTGGAGAAGGACGAGTTCGTGGTCATCGACCACTGGCAGGCGGACCAGGTGCGCGCCGCGAAGACCCTCAGCGGCGGCGAGACCTTCGTCGCCTCGCTGGCGCTCGCCCTCGCCCTCTCCGAGAGCATCCCGGAGCTGCGCAGCGCCGCCTCGACCTCGCTTGACAGCCTCTTCCTGGACGAAGGCTTCGGCACGCTCGACCCTGAGTCCCTCGGCGAAGTCATCGAGGCGCTCGAAGGGTTGAGGTCGGAGGAGCGGCTGGTCGGCATTATCACGCACGTGCCCGAGCTGGCGCGGCGGATCGAGTGCCGGATCGAGGTGTCGAAGTCGCCCGACGGGAGCCGCGTGACCCTGGTCGGTGTCTGACTAGCGGCCGGCCCGGGCGGAGGCGGAGGCGAAGCGCGTCGCTTCCTCGCGCGTCGTCAGCCCGGCCCAGACCAGCGTCAGCCAGAGGCCGGCCGCGGCGAGGTACGCCAGCATGGCCACCAGGATCGACGGCTCGAATGCGCCCGAGGACCCGACCTTGCTGGCCGCGAGGATTCCTTCGAACGGGGCCGCTAGAGGTGCGGAAATGTCGTAGACCAGGGCGACGAAGCCGTTCGCCGTGTTCGCCGCCGCCAGGAGGAAGCCCAGCCTGAATGCCAGGACGGCCTCGATGAAGACAAGCGCTACGACAGTCCAGGCCGCCGCAATCCGGAACCAGTCCGGGCCCTCCCGTCCGCCGCCCCAGCGCCGCCAGCCCGGTGCGTCCGTGAGCGCCGGGCCATCCGCCGTACCGTTCATCTCTCGCCGCGCGCTCTCCGTCGTCACCGCTGCCTCTCCGGCACCAAAGATAGGAGCAGCGCCGTTACAGCGCGCACCACAACGGTCGCCGCGCCATAACAAGGCTGTGCGCTAATTGGGGGAAGACCCCGCCACGCTGCGCCGCAGCAGGGTACGGCGCGCCATGCGCAGAAGCACCAGCGCGACGACCAGGAGCAAGCCCGCGACGAAGTACACCTCCAGCGCCAGGAGGGTGGCCAGCTCGAGCAGGCCATGGTCGCGCACCGGCGCCGTCGTTTCCGCGTCTCGGAACGGGTCTATGAAGGCCGAGCTGAGGTCGTACAGCGCGCCGAGAAGGGGCGCCGTAACGTCATTCCCCGAGAACTGGGCCCAGAGACGGAGGCCGAGCAGCCCTTCCACGGCCCCGAACGCAACCCCGAGCATGAACAAGTGCGCCCGGAAGCCCGGCAGCGGGACGCGCGTCAGGCGCGGACGGCGCCCGGAGGTAAGCGAGCGTCTGCGGCGCATCGAAGGCGAGATTGCGGCCATCCGGCCCTCCCAGGTAACCCGCGGAGCCCGCCGGTCGTCGCCGCCGCTCGGGTCGGGTCGCGGCGGGCTCTACACGGGACGAGGCCAGCGTAGGACCCGGCGGCCGGCGCCCGAATCACAGCCAGGGCTCCTCGCATTTAGACCCCATGCCGTGCCCGAAAGGTAGAGGCCGCTGTAACGGCGAGACCGGCGCGCTAACCGCGACGTTATGGCGCCTGACTTACAGTTCGTCCGGAGAAAGGAGGCAATCATGAACGCCTTCAACCGGGCATTCGCCGCCCTGATCGCGCTGCTCTGGATTGCCGCCTCGGCAGGCGTCCTCTATCTGATGTGGGAGCCCGCGCGCGCCGTCGACATCAGCAACCGTTATCTTGACTTCGCCTTCGACATCACTGTCAGCGGCTCCGACCGCATTCTCGCGACGCTCATCGCCGCGGGCGCCATCATCCTCGGTCTCGCGCTGCTCGCGGCCCAGTCGCTGCCGGGACGCCGGGCGCCGCGCGCCGTCCCTCCGGACAGCGACGCCCGCTTCCGCGAGCTCAGGGACCGCCTCGACAGCCTGCAGCGTCGGGTCGATGCCGGCGAGGCGGGCCGGCGGCCCGTATCCCCCCAGGAGCCGGCGCCGTCCTCGCCCGGCGAGCCGCGCCGCTGGGGCATCCTCAGGCGCTAAGGGGCCGCCCGCGCTTCCCCGCCCAGCAGGCCGAGGTCCCGCCAGAACGAGGGATAGGAGATCTCCACTGCCTCCGCGCCGGCGACCGTAGTCTCCCCCTGAGCCGTCAGGCCGGCCACCGCCCAGGCCATCGCCAGGCGGTGGTCGCCTTCGCTCTCCAGCAGGGCGCCGGAAAGCCGGCCCCGGCCCTCGATCACCATGCCGTCCGGCCGCTCTTCGGCCTCCACCCCCATGCGTCGCAGCCCCTCGATGACGGTCGCTATGCGGTCGGACTCCTTGACGCGCAACTCCTCCGCGTCGCGGATGACCGTCCGCCCGTTGGCGAGCGCCGCAGCCACCGCCAGCACGGGCACTTCGTCCATGGCGCTGAGCACGGTCGGCCCCGAGAGCTCGACGCCAGTGAGCGGGCTGCTCCGCACTCGAATGTCCGCGACCGGCTCGCCGCCCCAGACGCGCTCCTCCGTCACTTCCACCGCCGCGCCCATGGACCTGAGCGCGTCGATCACGCCGGTCCGGGTCGGGTTGACGCCGACGGCCGGCAGCGTGATCTCCGCGTCTCGGTGGGCTGCGGCAAGCACCATCCAGAACGCCGCCGCGCTGATGTCTCCCGGGACTCGCAGGTCAACCGGGTTCAGGCTCTCGGCCGGGCTCACATGGATCGTGGTGCCGTCGGCCATGACGTGCGCGCCCATGGCCCGCAGCATGCGCTCGGTGTGGTCGCGCGAAGTCATTGGCTCGATGATCGTGCTGGCAGAGTCCGCATAGAGCGCGGCGAGGATCAGGGAAGACTTCACCTGCGCGCTTGCCACCGGCGTGCGATAGGTGCAGCCGAACAGTCCGCCGCCGAGGATGGCGATCGGCGCGTAGTCTCGGTCGCGGGCGAGGCAGGTCGCGCCCATCGCTCGCAGTGGCTCCAGGACGCGCCCCATCGGACGGCGGCGCAGCGACTCATCGCCCGTGAGCACGGAGAAGAATGGCTGGCCCGCCAGCAGGCCCGCGAGCAGGCGCATCGTGGTCCCGGAATTGCCGGAATCGAGCACGTTAGCCGGCTCTCGCAGCCCACGCAGCCCCACCCCCTTCACCCGTAGCGTGCCGGCTTCGTCCAGCAGCAGCTCGGCCCCGAGCGCGCGCATGCACTCCACGGTGGAGAGGCAGTCTTCACCCTGCAGGAAGTTGCGTATTTCCGCCGTGCCGTCCGCGATCGAGTTGAAAATGGCGGCGCGGTGCGAGATCGACTTGTCGCCCGGGACGTTGATGACCCCGCGGATGCGGCGCGCGGGCGAGACGACGACCTCCACTGGCTGCGGTCCTGTCCGGCTACTCGCGGCGGCGCCGCAGGCGCTCGGCCCGCTCCCGCTCTCGCTCGCGCGTCTCGAGCGACTTGGTCAGCTCGCGCGCTCGTTCCGCCCACATGCTGCCGGCAAGCAGGTTCATGAACGACTGGCTCGGCGACGGCAGGTCGTCCGGGAGGCCGGGCCTCTCGCGCTCGGGCGGGCTTACCAGGAAGTTCTCGCGCTCAAGCTGCGCCTCCGCCAGGGCGCGGAACAGGGCCTCGTCGTCTTCGCCCGCGATCAGGTCCTTCAGCCGCAGCAGCTCGTCGATGTAGCGGTCGATCCAGTGGCTGATGTTCTGCTTGTTGGTGAGGCAGATGTCATGCGCCATCTCCGGCTCTCCCGAAGCCAGGCGCGTCAGGTCCTTGAAGGCCGGCCCGGCCATGCCGGCCAGCTCCGGCCAGGCTGTCGAGCCTCGGGCGAGGCCGAAGAGCGCTACGGAGGCCACCAGCGGCACGTGGCTGATGGCAGCGGCGTAGGCGTCGTGCTCATCGGCGTCGAGGAACATGGGCCGCGCGCCCAGCGTCTCGGCCAGCCCGATGACAGCGTTTACGGCGCCAGGACCGGCGTCCACGGCCGGGACGATCACATAAGGGCGGTCCCGGAAGAGGCCCGGCTCCGCGGCCTGCGGTCCGGACTGCTCCTTGCCCGCCATCGGGTGGCCGCCCACGAAGTGCACTCCGGGCGGCAGTATCTCTCGCGCCCAGCGCATGACCGCGCCCTTCGTGCTCGCCGTGTCAGTGACGACCGCGCCCTTCTGCAAGTGCGGCGCGATCTCCCGCATGACCTTCTCGACGGCGATTATCGGCGTGGCGATCACGATTATCGCCGACTCGGCCGCGAGCTGCTCGAGCGACCGCGCCAGCGCGTCCACGGCGCCGTACTTGAGCGCCCGCCCTTCGACCTCGCGGTCGCGGTCGAAGCCCAGTACTGTCGTGTCGCGCAGCCCGGCGTTCCGGAGCGCCAGCCCTATCGAGCCTCCGATCAGCCCGAGCCCAATGATGCCGACCTTGCCCATTGCTCCCTCGCCTTCCCCCGCCTAGGACCGGTCGTCCGCGGCGCGAAGCACAGCTATTTTATCGTGCTCGTGTTCGGGCACACTACCGCTTATGTAACGTACCGTCGCCTCGCTCGACCCCGCCCTGGCTGCCAGCGCCGCCCCGAGGCTGGCGTGATGCACCAGCCGGTAGGCCGCGGCAGCGGCCGCGCGAGCTCGAGGCGCGCCCGAGGGTTCGGCGCCACGCGCCAGCAACCTCACCAGCCACGGTGCGGCCACGTAGGCCACGCGAAGCCATAGCGGCACGCGGCCCTTGCCGCAGTCGTGCAGGAGGCCCGCCGCCAGGAGGTCGCGGTCGGCGTGGTGGTCGCGCAGCAGGTGCTCCATCACGCGGATGCCGTGACGCTGGTCGCGCACCTCCATCGACTCGAACAGCGCCAGCTCGCCCTCGTTGAGGACGCTGCGCACGAGATCTCCGTGATGCTCCTCGAACCTGGGGAAGAGGGCGAGGAGAAATTGCCGCGCGCGGTAGGCGGTCCTAGCCAAGAGCACGCGCATCGCCCCCCGAGAAGAGCTCCGTGAGGCCGTTGATGAGCGGAGACATGACCTCGTGCAGGACGCTCACCTGGCCTCGAGAGACGAAGGGCAGGATGAGGAGCAGCATCAGGATCGCCGGCCCGTACGGCTCGAGTCGGGCCAGCGAGCGCCCGAGGTCCCTCGGCAGCAGGCCGACGGCCACCGCGAAGCCGTCCAGCGGCGCAATTGGCAGGAGGTTGAAGACGGCCAGGATGACGTTGAAGATGACCAGCGAAGTCAGGAACAGTCCCGCGTAGTCGGCAGTTTCCCAGCCGCTGGTGCGCACGATTAGGAAGGGGCTGCGCCACGGCGCCAGGTCAAGGTTTATCGGGATCGACGCGACTGCCGCCAGCAGCAGGTTCGATAGCGGGCCGGCGGCCGCCACCATGGCCCGGCCCGCCTCCGGGCCGTTACGCAGGCGGTTCGGGTTCACCATCACGGGCTTGCCCCAGCCAAACCCCACCAGCAGCATGAAGAAGGTGCCGACTGGCTCCAGGTGGCGCAAGGGGTTCAGCGAGATGCGCCCCATGGCCCGCGGCGTCCGGTCGCCCAGCCGGTCGGCCACCACCGCGTGACAGCATTCGTGGAAGGATATGCCCGCCACCAGCGCGACGAGCACGGCGCCGAAGAAGGTCAGGAAGAGGAGAAGGCCCTCGCTTAGGAGGTCGGAGTAGGTTACGAGCAAGGGCAGCGCCTCAAATCGAATTCACTATAGCACTCAGCCCTCTCCATCAGGGCGCGGCCCAACTTTGCGGATAGAGGCGGTGCATAGGCGCGTTCTCGACCAAGTGAATCCATCGTTCAGTTTGTCGTATCGGCTTCCCTTGACCCTTACGGGGACTGTACCTAGAGTTGTGCCAAGCTTCGCAGACTTGGGAAGAATGTGCCAATAGACATCCCCGCCGTCGTAATCGACCGGCTGCCCGTCTACGCCAGGGCGCTGACCTCTCTCGAAGAACAAGGCCGTGATGTGGTCAGCTCCCAGGAACTGGGGACTATGCTGGGCGTGACCCCCGCCCAGATCCGCAAGGACCTCAGCTACTTCGGGCGCTTCGGCAAGCAGGGCCGCGGCTACAACGTCCGCCGCCTTGCCCAGGAATTGCGCCAGATCCTCGGGCTGGACCGCCAGTGGTCCATGGTCCTGGTCGGCGTCGGCCACCTCGGCATGGCCATCCTCTCGTACGACGGCTTCCAACCCCAGGGCTTCATCATCGTCGACGCCTTCGACGCAGACCCCGCCATCATCGGCACCAGGGTCGGCGGCCTCACCGTGCGCGATGTGGCCGAGTTGCCCGAGTACCTCAAACGCCGCCACGTGGACATTGGCATCGTAGCGACGCCTGCCGCCGCTGCCGCCACGATCATCGAAACGCTGGTCAATGGCGGCGTCCGTTCGATCCTGAACTACGCCCCCGTGGCGATGCACGTCCCCGAGTCCGTGCAGATCAAGAACATCGACCCCGTGCTTGCCCTGCAGAGCATGACCTTCTACCTGAAGGCCGGCGTCCCCGCCAAGTAAGGTCTCGACTGGCCTATCCGAGGAGCTCCCTGGCCCGCTTCGCCAGTAAGCGCTCGGCGCCCTCGCACATCCACTCCACCACCTCGGCGGCCGGTCGCACGGCCGGGACCATCCCGGCAGACTGGCCGTAGAGCACGGCGCGGACTTCAGGGTCTGCCCGCCGTTCGCCTTCGAGCAACCGCTGCCGTATCTCCTCCCGCCGCTCCCGGACCTCCTGCTCGCGGCCCTCCCACTCGCGCGTGAAGGCGTTACGCCGGACCCTCTCGCCTATGCCGGGAGGCCACGGGGCGCCGCTCAGGATGTCATAGACCTGCGTATGCACGGTGTCCTGGCCGTCACTCCTGACGACCAGCTCCTTGTAGAAGTCCGGCACTTCCAGGCACTCCGGCGTGGCCAGGAACGGCGTGCCGGCCATTGCTCCCTCCGCGCCGGCTGCCAGGACCGCGGCAAGGGCCCTCGGGCTGCCGATGCCGCCCGCTGCCAGCACTGCCGCCTCGCCCGCCATGTCCAGCGCCATCGACAGCAGCGGCAGCGTCATCATGTAGCCGCTGTGGCCGCCCGCCTCGTTGCCCTGCACCACGATCGCGTCCGCGCCCAGGTCGACCGCCTGGCGCACGCCCTCCAGAGTCTGGACCTGCAGCAACACGCGCCTTCCCGCCGCCTGTGCCCGCCTCACCCACTCCGAGGGGTCGCCGAAGGAGAAGATCAAGACAGGCACGTCCTCCTCCAGGCACACCCGGAACGTCTCCTCCCGCAGGAACGCCGAGATGAAACCGACGCCGAAGTCAGCGCTGGTACGCGACCGCGCGAGGCGCGCCTGCGCCCGGACCCACTCGGGCCCTTCGCGGTTGATGCCGCCGAAGGTCCCCAGGCCCCCGGCGTTCGAGACCGCAGCGGCGAGGGCGCCGCCGCTGTGGTTCGCCATCGGCGCGGACACCAGTGGATAGCGCAGGCCGAAGCGCTCGCTGAACCGTGTCTTCAGCACGGCCCGCCCGCTGCCTGAGCCAGCCTGGTCAGTAGCTGATACCGGTGCCGCGCCCCTTGGCGACCACTTTGCCGTCGCTGAGGCGGGTGAATACCGTCTCCGTCGTCGTGATGATCATCGGGCCGATGCTGCCGGTGCGTTCCTGGATGTCGACGGTACGGCTGCGCGACTCGAGGACGTCGCCGGCGCAGATGACGTCGAAGTACTCGTACTCGTTCCCGGCGTTGAGGCCGCGTGTCATCCCGCCCGGGCGGCGCCGTGGCGCCGCCTGCTCGCCCGCTACCCTCGGGTTGAAGACCGGCGTACCGAGGTAGCCGGGCGGCGCCACAAGGTCGCGGTAGCCGCGCTTCTGCGCCTCCTCGACGTCGTAGAAGATCGGGTCCGTGTGCCCGACGGCCCGCGCGAACATGCGGATGCCCGTGCGCGAGACCTCGCGGATGGTGGGCGGGCCCTCGCGGCCGATGCTGGCGCGCATCTCGTCGGTGATGTGGGACTGCTGTTCGGTGGTCATGTGGCCTCCGGTCGCTTCGCTGACGGCTTCCGCGGGGTGGCGTCAGGTTACGGCAGGCAGGCCGTGGAGACAATACGGAGCGGTGTTGGTGAGGTCAGGACGCAGTAGCTAAGCCCGGAAGGCCCGCCGCCCGCGCGGGCGCGCGGTAGACCTGGTGCGGTTGGCGGTGCAGCGGCGCGAGCGCCTAGAGCAGCTTCTCGACGAAGACTTCCATCACGCCGCCGCAGATCTTGTCCTCGCCCTCCGGCGACTCCGTGAGATCGACCAGCACCAGCTTGGGCCGGCCAGTCTCGTGCACGTTCATGGCTTCCTGCCAGACCTCGGCCTCGCCGCAGCCGCCGCCAATCGTGCCGCAGAAGCTGCCGTCGGCCCGCACCGCCATCTTCGCCCCAGGCTTGCGCGGCGTGGAGCCGCGCGCCGACGCGACCGTGGCGATGACCAGCGGCCGGCCCTCGTTCAGGGCCCTCTCGATCTCGGTCAGAACTTCGTCCTGCATGCTTCGATCATAGCGCATAGGGCCAGACGCACGGCGCAGGAGCGGAAGTGGTCCCCCTCCGTGCCCTCCGGCCCGGGCCTTGAGCGCGGCGCGCCCTACCCCCTGTCCCGCCTGCGCCCTCGGCGCCGGGGTCGGCGATGCCGTCGTGCCGCAGCGCACCGTGGTCTGGACGTTCGAGCCCGGGC
This sequence comes from Dehalococcoidia bacterium, assembly GCA_035574915.1. Taxonomy (NCBI): domain Bacteria; kingdom Bacillati; phylum Chloroflexota; class Dehalococcoidia; species Dehalococcoidia bacterium. The sequence continues at coordinate 9,680 of DATLYJ010000080.1, forward strand.
CCGATGGCGTCTCCGTCGCGAGCCGATAGGTGCGCTGCTCCCCTACGTCGACTCGGTACACGGCGCTCCGCCGGTACTGGCGCTGCTCGATCTCGCCGGAGTCCTCGACCTGGCGTCCGTCCTCCAGCAGCCGCACCCGCGTCAGCAGCGTGGAACCGGTGGCAGTGGCGGAGTATTCGACCCGGATCTCGGCGCCGGTTGGCGTCAGCCGGCACGTCCCGGTGAGGCTCGACCGAATGAGCGGACGCCCCGTCTGGGTCGGTTCCGCGGTCGCCGTCGGCTGCGGGCCGTCCACCGCTGGGCGGTCTCCTGGCGCGGAAGCGTCCGGCGTCGCGCGGCTGCAGGCGAACGTGAGGACCGCGCTGGTCGCCCAGGCTAAGAGGACCGTCAGCCTCATCGGTTCATTGTAGGGGCCCCGAGAGCGGGGCCAGCGGAGGGGCGATCCAGTAGGATCGGGCCGGGCCTGGTGATGGACATGCTGCGGAGACTCGTAGGAACCATATTCATCGTCGCCGCGGTGTTGCTCGCCGCCGGCGCGCTCGCCTACGCCTTCTTCGGCCCCAGGGAGCCATCGGTGCTCGCCGGCCTCGACCCCGCGGAGCTCAGCGGAGTGCTCCCGTCGTCGCCGGGACAGCTCCCCGTGGAGGCGCCACCCCCGCCGACTCCCGAGCCTACCGAGACGCCGGTACCGACTTCGACGCCGCGGCCGCCGACGCCCGAGCCCACTACACCGCCGCCGTCACCGACGGCCACGGACACTCCGACACGGACGGTGACACCCACACACACTCCCACGCCGACTCCGACCCCTTCCCCGACGCCGCAGCCGGTAGAACTTCCCGACGGCGGGTCTCAGCTTCCCACGCCTCCGCCGAACCCGACGAGCGCACCCTAGGCTCCCGGCCTAGCGCGCCTTCCACGTCGTCCCATGGGGGCCGTCCTCGAGCACGATGCCCAGTTCGCCGAGGCCGTTGCGGATGCGATCGGCGAGCCCGTACTGCTTCGCCTCGCGCAGCTCGCGCCTGATCGTGATCAGCAGCTCGATGAACGGCGCCGCCTCGGCCGGGCCCTCGCGTTCCAGCTTCAGGCCCAGGACCGACGACAGCTCCCTGAGCTGCGACTGCGCCTCCCGGATGCCCCGGCCGGCGTCGCGGGCGCGGTTGATCTCCCGCGCCAGGTCGAATAGCGCCGCGAGCGCGCCAGCGGTGTTGAGGTCGTCTTCCATGGCCGCGACGAACCGGTCGCGGTACGGCGCCGGCTCGACCGGGGACGTCGTGCCCGTCTCCGCTGCTTCCAGCGCCGTCCTGAGCCGCGCGGCCGCGCTCTTTGCCGCCTCCACTGCCTCTTCGGAGTAAGTCAGCGGCGAGCGATAGGAGCTGCTCAAGACGAAGATGCGGATGGCGTCGGCGCCGAAGCGCTCCAGGCCCTCGCCGATCGTCACCAGCTTGCCCGTGGACTTGCTCATCTTCTCCTCGCCCAACTGGAGCAGGCCGTGGTGCACCCAGAAGCGCGAGAACGGGACCTTCCCGGTGTAAGCCTCCGTCTGCGCGACCTCGTTCTCGTGGTGAGGGAAGAGCAGGTCGAAGCCGCCGCCGTGCAGGTCGATCTGCGGTCCCAGATGCCGGTACGACATCGCCGAGCACTCGATGTGCCAGCCGGGGCGGCCGGGCCCCCAGGGACTGTCCCACGCCGGCTCGCCCGGCTTGGACGCCTTCCACAACGTGAAGTCCATGGGGTTTTCCTTGCCCTCAAGGGGTTCGATGCGCGCGCCCGCCATCATCGACTCCAGGCTGCGCTTCGAGAGCTTGCCGTAGTCCGCCTTCTTCTCCACCCGAAAGTAAACGTCGCTGGCCTCGTTGGCGCCCTTGGGCGGGCCGATGTAGGCAAAGCCCTTCTCGATCAGGCCCTCGATCATCTCGATGATGCCCGGGATCTCTTCCGTGGCCCGGGGGTAGACGTGCGCCCTCAGGACGTTGAGCGCTTCCATGTAAGACTCGAACTGCTCGATGTAGCGCCTCGCGATGTCCCCAACGGTGCCGCCTTCGCGTTCCGCGCGCAAAATCAGCTTGTCATCGATGTCCGTGTAGTTCTGGACGTGCTTTACCCGCCAACCCTTGAACTCGCAGTAGCGGCGCAACGTGTCGAAGATGATGTAGCTCATCGCATGGCCCAGGTGGCTCTCCGAGTACGGCGTGATGCCGCAGACGTACATCAGGAGCTCGTCGCCCATGGGAGCGAACTCCTCCACCTTGCCGCTGAGCGTGTTGTGTAATCGCATGTGAAGCCCTCAGGAAAGGAACGCCCGGAGCGCGGGCCAAGCAGCGGGGCGGCAGGCTGCGGCCTGGTTCGCGTCTGCCTCTTCCCGCTTCCTCACGGATCCAGATTCTCCAGGGTCATCGTCTCGAAGTCGAGGCGGCGGTAGAAGCAGTTGCGAGGCGCCCCGGCCGCATTCTTCGTGTGACATATGCCGCCGCGCCGCGGGCGGACCCGGTACAGCAGCGAGTTCTGCTCGCAGTTCACCCGGATTTCCACCAGCTCGAAGGTCTCCCCCGAAGACTTGCCCTTCTCCCAGAGTTCGTTCCTCGAAGTACTCCAGAAGACCGCCGACCGGCTCTCGATGGAAGCATCCAGGGCCTGCTGGTTGACATAGGCGATGAGGATGACCTCGCCCGTGTCGGCGTCCTGCACGGCGCAGGGGATGACGTCCGCTCCCGCCGGGAGGCGTGCCAGCTTGGTGAAGTCCAGCGCTAGAGCAGTCCCTTCTTCGAGTTCATTAGTCGTCATGTGTGCTGCCTTCGTTTGTTGTCCGGCCAGTCCTTGCTGCGCTGCCGCTCGCTGCCGTCAGGCGGCTTCCTGCGCCCGCTGCCGCTGGGTCTGCCCGCACGAGCCTAACCCGCGGCATGCCGAAGACGTGGAGACGGGACCTCCCGCAGGCGGCCAGCCCGATCGGCCGGATAGGCGGCCTCACGCCCCGGAGCGCACGCGCTCGTCGCGAAGGGCCTGCTCAAGATCCGAGACCTTGGCTTGCAGCTCCTCCACCCGGCGGCTCAAGTCCTCGATGCGGTCCCACTCCGGGTCGGGCAGGCGCACGACCGTGTCGTTGCCCGAGTCGTAGTAGGCGACCACCTTGCCCGGCACGCCTACCACCGTCGCGTACTCCGGCACGTTGGTGACCACCACCGAGCCGGCACCGATGCGGGCGTGGTCGCCGATCGTTATCGCGCCGATCACCGCCGCGCCCGCGCCCACGGTCACGTGGTTGCCCAGCGTGGGGTGGCGTTTCTCTCGCCGGTTGCTGGTGCCCCCGAGCGTGACGCCCTGCATCAGGTGACAGTCATCGCCGATGACTGCGGTCTCGCCGATCACGACACCCATGCCGTGGTCGATGAACAGACCCTCGCCGATCTTCGCGCCGGGATGGATCTCGATCCCCGTGAACCAGCGGCTGAAGTGCGAGATGACGCGCGGTAGGACCGGCACGCCCGCGTTATGTAGAGTATGCGCCAGGCGGTGCAGCTGCCGAGCGTGGAAGCCCGGATAGGCAAGCACCACTTCTAGCGCGCTGCGCGCCGCCGGGTCCTTCTCCTGCGCCGACTTGATATCTCTGAGGATGCTCTTGAGAACAGACATGCCTGCCTCCTGTCTCTATCACTGTCCTTCGCCGAAGGACGCGCCCGGGGTGCTGCCGTTCCTTCCGTGGAAGGACCGCACCCCTATCGACAGAGGCATTCGCGCAGGCAGAGCTTCATCGGCTCAGAGTGTAACATAACGGGACTCGCGCTTTTCGGCCCGGCGCCTGCCCGCATGCCGGAAGCCCGTCAGCCTGTCCCGGCCAGCACGAGCCCGGTCCCCCGGAGTCCTCCGAGGTCAGCACAACCCGTGAGGGCTACTCTGCCGGCTCCAGCAGGACAGCCGCCATCGCGGCGATGCCTTCGCCGCGGCCAAGCGCCCCCAGCCCGTCCGTCGTCGTAGCCTTCACGCTGACGCGCCCTGTCTCGACATCCAGCGCCTCCGCAAGCGCGGTGCGCATCTCCCAGACGCGCTCCGCCAGCCGCGGCCGCGCCGCGACCACCGTCACGTCCAAGTTCGCCACGCCGTAGCCCGCCTGCGCCACCATGGCCCTCACCCTCTTCAACATCCCGATGCTGTCCGCGTCCCGCCAGCGCTCATCGGAGCTCGGGAAGTGGTGCCCGATGTCGCCCAGGGCCGCCGCCCCGAGGAGCGCGTCGATTACGGCATGCGTGACCACGTCGCCGTCGGAGTGGCCCGCGAGGCCCGTCTCGCCCTCGAAGGTCACGCCGCCAAGCACCAGGCGGCGCCCCTCCCCGAAGGCGTGCGCGTCGAAGCCCTGGCCGATGCGCATCCTCAAGTCCTCCCTGCCGTCAGCAACGCCTCGACCAGGGCCACGTCTTCCGGCGTCGTGACCTTGATGTTGCGCACCGAGCCCTCCACCAGCTTCACCGGCGCACCCAGGTGCTCGATCATCGCCGCGTCGTCCGTAACGTCGCCTTCGACGACATCGTGCGCTCGCAGCAGCAGCTCCAGGCGGAAGGCCTGCGGCGTTTGTGCCAACCACAGCCCTTCGCGCGAGATGGTGCTGTGCACGTGGCCGCTCGCGTCACCGCGCTTCACCGTGTCCCTGACCGGCACCGCGCACAGGGCCGCGCCGCACTCGCGCGCTCCCTCCAGCGCCGCATCGATGAGCCCCGCCGTGACCAGCGGCCGCGCCCCATCGTGCACGACGACATAGTCGCAGCCCCTCAGCGTCAAGAGGCCAGCGCGCACGGAGTCGCGCCGGCGCTCGCCCCCCAGCACGAACTTCAACTTCTCGTGCTTGCCGACAGCCGCTGCGACGGCCTCCTGGTTTGCCCGCGACACCACGACCGTCACCGCGGCAATCGCGTCGTGTACGAGGAAAGGCCGGACCGCGTGTGCGACAACCGCCCGGCCTGCAACCGGCATGAGGAGCTTGTCGGCCCCGCCCATGCGCGTGGACCTGCCCGCGGCGACGATGACGGCCCCGGTTACCATCGCCTATGAGCATAGGGCAACCGGCAGGGCCTAGCGCCCCAGGGTCAGGCCAAAGACGTCCGTTGCGAGCCTCTTTGCGGCGCCCGCGTTCCTCGCGCTACCCGATGCCGCCAGCTCCAGCAGCCTCGTGACGGCGGCCTCGAGGTCGAAGCCGGAGTCCAGGGCCCCCAGCAGGGAGGAGTCGCCGTGTCCGGCGGCCTCGATGGTCCCCTGGGGCGTCGCCGCCTCGACATCCGCTAGTTCCGCCGCCAGCGCCTCCGCCGCCCCAACCCAGCGTCCGAGGGACGCCTCATCGTAGTCCCAGTCCGAACGGTAATCGCGCGCCAGCAGATAGAGGCGGACGGCGTCCGCGGGGAAGCGGTCCAGCAGGTCTCCCGCGAAGACCATGTTGCCCAGGGACTTGCTCATCTTCTCGCCGTCCAGGCGGACCATTCCCGTGTGAATCCAGTGCTTCACGAACGGCTTTCCGCTGTATGACTCGGACTGCAGGATCTCGCAATCGTGGTGAGGGAAGAGCAGGTCGCGGCCGCCGCCGTGCAGGGTAAAGCTCTCCCCCAGGTGCGCCATACCCATCGCCGAGCACTCGATGTGCCAGCCCGGACGGCCGCGGCCCCAGGGGGACTCCCACCAGGGCTCGCCTTCCTGCCACCCCTGCCAGAGCACGAAGTCCAGGGGGTCGCGCTTGCGCGGGTCGTCCGGGCGATTACCGTTCTGGTTTGCGACCCGCAGCTTCTCCTCGTACGGCGCCGGGAACAGCCGGCCGAACTCGGGCGCGCGCCCAACCTCGAAGTACAGGCTGCCGCCGCTCTCGTAGGCAAGGCCGAGTTCCTGGAGACGGGCGTTAATCCGGCACATGTCCTCGATGTGCTCCGTCGCCCTTGGGTTCACGTCGGGCGGCAGATTATTCAGCCGCCGGCTCACGTCCCGGAACTTCGCGACCTCGCTGTCGCCCAGCTCCCTCCAATCCCGCCCGACCTCGCCCGCCTTCCGCAGGATGTCGTCGTCGATGTCCGTGATGTTCTGGACGTACTTGACCTCGTGCCCCAGGAAGCGCAGGTAGCGCACCAGCACGTCGAAGAACGTGTACGTGAAGGCGTGCCCCAGGTGCATGGCGTCGTACGGCGTGATGCCGCAGACGTAGAGCCCGATCAGCGGGTCAGCTGGGATCCGTTCGATTCGGCGGCTGAGCGAGTTGTAGACCCGGGGCGGCGGCAGGAGCGGCACCCGAAAATCTTAACAGGGCCGATCCGCAAGCAGATGCCCACCCGGGGCCGGCGGCGCCCTGCAGGACGCCCGGGCGCCGGCCGCGATACGTTTACGCTGCCAGGCGCTCCACCACGGGCTCCACGCCCCGGTCAAGCTTCTGGCGCCAGTACTGCAGCAAGTCCGCCATCGTCTTTTCGAACGGGATGCGCGGCTTCCACCCGGTCTCCGCCCTGAACCGGGAGCAATCGCCAAGGAGGACCGGCACGTCGGATGGGCGCAGCCGCGAAGGGTCCACCCGCACCTCCACGCGCACATGCGACATCTCCAGCAGCATGTCCAGGACGCTGCGGATCCGGTAGGCCTTGCCGGAACAGATGTTGTAGACCTCCCCTGGTGTCGCCGCGTTGACCGCGACCCAGTAGGCGCGTACCACGTCGCGCACGTCAGTGTAGTCGCGCTCCGCCTCTAGGTTCCCCACGTGGATGACAGGCGCTCGGCTGCCCGCCTCGATCTCGGCCACCTGCTTCGCGAAATTAGACGTTACGAAGGACTCGCCGCGCCGCGGGCCTTCGTGGTTGAAGGCGCGGGTCCGGATGATGCGCAAGCCATAGCTCTGATAGTACTGGTAGCCCAGGAAGTCCATCGCAACCTTGGACACGGCATACGGTGACAGCGGCCGTAGCGGCGTCTCCTCGGTGATCGGCAGCGAGTTCCGGTCGACCAGCCCGTATTCTTCGGACGAGCCGGCTATCTGGATGACGGGATCGCACCCGCTCTGCCGTATCGCCTCGAACAGATGCACGGAGCCGGTCAGGTTCGCCTCCATCGTCGCGGTCGGTGAAGCCCAGGAGGCAGGGACGAAGGACTGCGCCGCGAGGTGGAAGACGTAGTCCGGCTGCACCTCGGCGACCGTGCGGCTCATGGAGTAGGCATCCATCAGGTCGCCTTCGTGGAGGTGGAGACGGCTCTTGATACCGTCGATGTGCTCGGTGCTCGACCGGTGCCGGCAGATGCCGTGCACCTCCAACCCTTCGTCCAGCAGGAGTTCCGCCATGTGGCTGCCCACGAAGCCCGTAATGCCCGTGATCAGAGCCCGCTTCCTGGCCCGGCCGCTCTCGAGTACACCCATGAAGTCATCCTCCCTGACAGGAAATCCTGTGGAGTTATCGGCGCCCTGAGCCTGCGGTGTCATAGGGGGCATTCCCAATCTCGTTCTGCTTGCCCTGCTGGGAGGTCGTGGCCGTCCTCAGGAGGGCACCGGCGAAAATCGACACCCGGGAAGAGCAGGCGCTCAAGCGCGCGGCCCTCAGTGCCGACAATTCACTGACCCTGACCCGAATCGGAAGGAGCCGGCGCCATCGTAGCCCTGACCATTGCTCCGCCGCCGGCCGCGAGCCCCGCGCGCTTGCCCCGCGTCGGGATCGTCACCTATGACTTCTTCCCTCCCATCGGCGGCCAGGGCCGCCACACCTACGAGCTCTGGTGGCACCTGCGCCGCCTGGGCGCGGACGTGAAAGTGCTCTCCTCGCGTCCCAACGCGCTTGCAGGCCACACCTGCGCCGGGACGCCAGCAGCGATGCTGGCCAGAGGTATCGGCTTTTCCATTCATGCCAACGTCGTGCTGAGTCGCTGGCTGCACGCCAACCCCTGCGACCTCCTGCACCTCAACGGTGGCCCTGGCGGCGTCCTCCTGCTCGTCAAGCCTCCAGCGCCCTTGCTCTACACGGCCCACCATACCTACGCCCAGCAGGCCCGCCTCGTTCCCGGCCAGGCCTGGAAGAAGGCTCTGGCTCAGGTCGAGGCGCGCGGCTACGCGGCCGCCGCGGCTGTCGCGGCCGACACGCCCTCGACGGCCCGGTCCGTGATCGCCGAACTGGGCGTAGACGCCGCGAAAGTTACAGTCATCCCGAGCGGCTTTGACGCCTCCCGCTTTCGGCCTCTCGGTTTGGAGCGCGCCCCGGACTGGGCGCTGTTCGTTGGCCGCCTGGACGCCCGTAAGGGCTTCCGGTTCCTCCTCGAGTCCTGGGTGGAGGTCGCGCGCCGCCGGCCGCAGGCGCGGCTCTTCGTCGTTGGCTCGGGGCCGCTCGAACCCTGGGCGCGCCGCTTCGTCGCCCAACACTGCCTGGAGGCGTCGGTGAGGTTCCTAGGCCGCCAATCGGAGGATGGACTCATCTCCTGGTACAACCGTGTTTCCGTCGTGGTCGTCCCCTCGGTCTTCGAGGGCTTCGGCCTCACGGCGCTGGAAGCGCTGGCCTGCGGCGCGCAGGTCGTCGCTTCCGACGTCGAGGGCCTGGCAGACGTTGTGCCGGACGCTGGCTGGGCGCGCCGCGTGCCCTATGGCGACAACCGTGCCCTTGCCGAGGGCATCCTGGGGGCGCTGCAGGCGCCGAAGGCCATCCCGGCGGCGGCCATCGCGCGCCTGGCGCAGACCTACTCCTGGCCACAGGTCGCGGCCATGTACCTCGCGGCCTACCAGTCCCTGGAGTCGCAGCCATCATGACCGTAGTCCCCGCCTGGCCCGGCCTGCGGCAGGCTCTTCGTATAGCCCTGCTCCAGTCAGCCGCCCTGGTAGTCCTGTCTTTGGCCGCCTTGCTGGCGGCGCGGGCCTTCCCGGACCAGTTCTTCTTCTTCCGGGCTCCCTGGCTCCTGCACCCTTTCGAGCAGGAGCACCTGATGATCGCTCGCCACCTCGCGCACACCGGCGATCTGACCATCGACGGTGAGGGACTGCACCCGGCTTACGGTTCGGAGGACCGCGGCTATGTCGACGGCCGCTACGTGCCCCGCGGCGGCGTCCTCGGATACCTCATCTACGCTCCCACCTTCCTCATTTCAGACTCCGCCTGGCTATGGGTGACCCCTGCCTTCGGGATTGTGGGCGCCTTGGGTGCCTGTGCGCTGGTGGCCCGCCGCACGGGAAGCGCCGTCGCGGGCCTCGGAGCGGGCACGGCCCTCTACTTCGCCGCGCCCTACTATCTCGCGTCCTCCGGCGTGGCGTTCGAGAACCTGATCGCAACGGCTCTCGTTCTCTGGGCTGCCGTAGCCCTGGACTCCTACGCGCGCGACGGCCACCCCGCCGCTGGGGTGTTGGCCGGCCTGCTGGCCGGAGCCGCAGCGGCCACCCGGCCTGACTACGCCCCGGCGGCGGGGCTCGTCATCTGCCTGATCCTCGTCCGCCTGGCCATTGCCTGGCGCGCCGGCCGGCTTTCGCGCTCAATTTTCGCGGGGAGCGGCCTTGGAGCCGCCTTCGCGGCGGCTGGCGTCGCCAGCATCTTCGCGGCAAACTACGCCTTCACCGGCGACCCCTTACAGAGCCCTTACGGCAGCGCCTGGCAGGGCAGCGCCTCCGGCATCGCCCGCAACTTCGCCGCCTTTCACCTTGCCGACTTTGTGAAGCTAGCCCGCTTCTTCCTCTGGGATGTCTCGGCCCCGGCGAGCGCGCTATTCGTAGCGGGCCTTGTGCTCCTGCCCGTGCACAGGAGGCCGTTCGCTGGCGACGTGATGCTCCTCGGCCTCGCCCTCTTCCTCGTCGTGCTCCACCTGGGCAGGTCCGGCCTGCACGCAACGGAAGAGGCTCTCCTGGTCTCGAGCCCGCCTCGGTACCTGCTGCCCGTCTATGGCGCCGGCATCGTCCTTGGCTTCGGCGGCCTCGCGCTGGCGCTGAGGCGCCTGGACCTGGGGCCGCTACCGAGTGCGCTCATGCTGGGAGTAGCGCTGGTCGCCGCCTCGGTTGGACTTAATGAGGCATACACCAACGCTGCTGGCATCCCCGCCGCCCAGGGCACCGCGAAGCGCCACCTGGCAGTCCACGAGTTCTCGCTAAAGCATCCGGACGCCCTGTTCCTGGGCGACATCGACACCAGCGCAATCATCGTCACCCAGCGCCTGCTCATCCCACGCTTGCTTCCCGAAACCTCCGCCCTTGCCCCGATCGTCGCCGGCGAGCTTGGCTCGGGCCGCTCTGTGTACGTGGTCGATAGGCCGGACTCGCTGGTCAATAACCCCCTGTACTCGGGGTACATGGACACCCTTGCGGCGAGCGGCCTCGCCCTCTGCCGCGAGAGCGACGAGCGGCTCTTCGCCGAGGTCGTGTCTGTCGAAGGTGAGGGCAGCCGGCTTGTTACTCGGCTCTCGGTGCGCGCCAACGACCCTGCCGGAGTGGTAACGCCCGTCCTGCGCCAGGGTTTGTCCTATTACCTCGTCGCCTCTGGCGAGTTCGCGTACAACGCCGCCGGCGCCAGGTCCGACGCGGTCGACCTGTGGCTAGACGACACCCGTATGGCGAGTCAGCGTTCTGCCGCGCACGTCTACTGCCGCAAGGTTCAAGGTGGAGGAGCCCCGGTGCGTCTCTACGTCGGCGACGCGTTTACACAGGACAACAGCGGCGCTCTCACCGTCGCGGTCTGGCTGGCCAGGTGACCTCGCGATGAAGGTCGGCCTACTCACGGACAGCATCGAGAGAGGCAGCCCCGGGCTGCGGCGCTACGCCATGCGGCTTTCGGCGGAGTTACTCGCCCTTGGCGGCGCCGACATCACCCTGCTGCACTTCTCCCCCGGCCGCGACTCCTTCTTCGAAGGTAAGCCCCACAGGCGGCTCTTTGACACCAGGGTCCCCCTGGCTGGCAAACAACTCGTTTTCTACCCCCAGGTCCGCCCCTTGAGCCTCGACATAGTGCACGACACCTATCACTTCCCGCCGTTCCTTGCGCCGGCATCATACGGCCGCATCATGACCGTCGCGGACACGACGGCCATAACTATGCGCACGCACCGCCTCAAAAACCGCCTGGCACACAAACTGCTGTTCCCGGTGCTGGTGCGGCGGGCCGACCACATCCTCACGATCTCGCAGCACACGCGCCACGACCTGATTGAGTTGTTACGCCTGCCAGAGGGCAAGGTCACCGCAACGCCGCTCGCCGCAGACGATCACCTTCAGCGCGTATCAGACCCGGCCAGACTCGCTGATGTCCGCTACCGTCTGAAGCTTCCAGCGCGCTACTTCCTCTACGTCGGCACAATCGAACCGAGAAAGAACCTCGAGCGCACGGTGAAGGCCTTCGCTCGGGCGGCCGCGGCCCACCCTGACGCCGAGCTGCTCCTCGCCGGACCTCGCGGCTGGGGAGACGCTGACCTTGAGGCAGTCGCCGCCGCCGAAGGAGTCGGCGCGCGGGTGCGGCTGCTCGGCCGCGTTGAGGAGCAGGACCTGGCCGCCCTCTACACGATGGCCACCGCGCTCGTTTACCCGTCTCTGTACGAAGGCTTTGGCCTGCCCCCCCTGGAGGCCATGCAATGCGGTTGCCCCGTGATCACCTCGAACGTGTCCAGCCTGCCGGAGGTCGTCGGCGACGCCGCCCTCCTCGTGGACCCTCGGTCCATCGACGGGATTGCCGAGGCCATGAGGGCAGTCCTCGCGAGCGAGTCGGAGCGCGGGGCGATGATCGAGCGCGGGCTCAAGCGGGCCCGCCTGTTCTCCTGGCGGCGCTGCGCCGAGAGGACGATGGAGGTCTACGAGCACGTCGCGGCCTCCCGGGCAGCCTCCCGAGCGGCCTGAGAAGCTTGCACGAGCCACTACGACGACACCGCCGGGAGGCTGTGGTCCGCGCCCGGCGGATGGACCGCTTGCGCGCCGGACCGGCGCGCGGGTCCTCTACGCCGCCCTGGTCAGGCAGCCCTGGAAACCACGTTCTCGTCCTCGGCCTCGGTCAGGCCGCCAGGCATCTTTAGGACGCCCAGGCGCCAGACCAGCGCCGCGTAGGCCGCGGCGGCGAGCACGATTGTCAGGGGCAGCGGCGCCGCCGGGTGTACGGCGAGCAGCACGCCGACCACGGCGAGCGCCGCCGTGGCCGGCCGCGCCGCCGTCATCAGTATCTCTTGGCGACCCATGCCCCCGGTACGAGAAGCCATGAACGCGAACACCGCTGTCTCGGCAGCCAGGGTCGCCGCCGCTGCCCCGTCAAGACTGAACCGCGGTATGAGGGCGAGGTTCAGCACCACGTTGACCACGGCGGCAATCGCTACGCCGGCGAGATACTCGCGCTGTCGCCCCGAGACCAGAAGGTGAGACCCGAAATAGCTGGAGAGAAACATGGCGCCCGCGGTCAGGCTCAGCACGCGCAGCGCGAAGGTGCCACCTGCGTATTCGGCCCCGTACACGAACACGAGGAGCGGCTCCGCGAGCACGAAGCCGCCTGCCGCCACCGGCAGGCCGAAGGCGAGTGAGTAGGAGCCATACAGCCGCATGAGGGCCCGCTTCTGCCTGCCGCTAGCATAGGCGCGCGACTGCGCCGGCAGGAACGCTGCCCTCAGCATCGAGACGATGCCGGAACTCCAGAGTGCCGGCGCATAGGCTGCCGTGTACCAGCCCAGCTCCTCGGCCTGACCAAGGGCTCCCATGATGACGCGATCGAAGTAGTAGTAGACCGCCGTCGTCAGCATCGCCACGCCAAGCGGCCAGGTCTCGCGGACAAGCGCCTTCGCAAGCTCCATCTGGAACTCGAACGCCAGCGGGCGCAATATCCGGAGGGCCAGCGCCCCACAGACAAGGAAAACCACGACCGTGACCGCTAGCGAGGCTGCCGCGATCTCAGTGACTGCGGCGCCGCCAGCCGCCAGCGCCGCAACCACGCCGACGCTGACAAACGCATGAACCGAGGTCACCGCGGCCTCAAGCGCCATCTTCCCCGATGCCCGGAACGAACATTGCAGGATCAGCGTCCCCGACGCCACGAGAAGCTGCGCACCCAGAATGTAGACCAGCGCCCGCGCTTCGGCGCTGTCGTTCACCAGCGGCTCGAGCGCGACCAAAAGGGCGAACACCGCCGCAGTGAGAGCGACCTTGATTGCCCCCACGGTGCCGAGGTACGGTCCCGGCCGCGCGCCTCGGCTCAGGTCGCGCGTGGCCAGGGTCGAGAGGCCGAAGTCGGCCGCCGTCGCGAAAAAGCTCGTAAAGGCCAACGCAAAGCCCCAGTGCCCGTAGGCGACGGCTCCAACGTGGCGCGCGATGACCGCCGAGCGCACAAACATGGCCACGCCCCAGGCCACCTGGGCTCCCACCAGCCATCCCGTGTTGAACAGCAGCGTCCGCGCCGAGACCTGCCGCGCATCGCCCATGCTGACGCTCATGCGCCCCCGCTAAGGACCTGACGGTACACCTCGACCGTCCTCTCGGCGATGGCATCCCAGGACAGCTCGCGGGCCAGCCGCTCACTGTCCCGAGCCATCGCCTGCGCCAGAGCGCCGTCGCTGAGCACGCGCGCCAGTGCCGCGGCTAGTGCCGGGGCGTCTCCCGCCGGAAAGACGGCCTCGGGCCGTCCCACAAGCTCCGGCAGGCCGCCAGCGTCGGACACGACCATGGGCCTCCCGAAGGCCAGCGCCTGCGCCCCGACTGCGCTTTGCGCGTCGAAATGCTTGTAAGGAAGCACGACAACGTCGCTCGCCACGAAGAGCGCCTCCACAAGGTCGTTCGGGATGAAGTCGAGGAATAGCCGCACCCGGCCCGATAGGCCCAGCGATGCGATAAGGCTCTCGTACGGCTGCCAGTCAGACCACGGCTTTCCCGCGATCACAAGCACGGCCTCCGGGATATCACGGACTACCGCCGCGAACGCATCTATGAGGACGTCCAGCCCTTTATATGGACGAATATTGCCGAAGGCGAGCACTACCTTTGCCCTCGGGTCTAGCCCGGCCGTGCGTCGCGCCTCGGACTTCGACCGCGGCTCGACCGCCGTGCCGATCGCGCCCATTGGCAGCACGTCGATCCGGCGCCCGCGCGCCGCCGGCCGCAGGGCATCGCGATTCTGGCCCGCGTGCACCACGAAGCTGTGCGCGAAGGCGTATACGGCCCGGTTCAAGAGGCGGCTGAGGCGCGACGACTCGTGCGGCGCAGCGTTGTGCACCGTCACTACCACCTTCTTGCCGCGCAGCCGCGCCACCGCAAGCATCAGGGCATAAACCGGCGCCAGGACGTAGCTCCACCACTGGGCGTGCACCACATCGCCGCGCAAAGACGCACCAGCCCACAGCGCCGCGACCGGGTTGTACCAGCTGAGGAGCCGCCGGACGCGCGCTCCCGGGACTGCCGAGGGCGCGGAGCCGTCCTCGGGGTCGCCGCCGGGATAGAGCCAGCGCGGATAGATGCTGGCGAAGGTTACGACCTCGAGGTCGACATCCTCGCGCCCTGCAAGGGATTGCACCAGGTGCAGCATGTAAGGAGAGATGCCTTTCGCCGGCGGCAGGCTGCCCACCATCGTCACCTTCAGGGGCGAAGCCGCCCCGCGGCCGCCCGCTCCCGCGCCAGGCCGGCTGGTCTCAGGCGTAGCGGGGCCCGCCGCTGTTGCAACCGGCGTGATCGCGCTAGCTGAAAGAGGTGCTTCTGGACGGCGCCGCACCAGTGCCTCCCTGCAGGGCATCGAGGGATTATCGGCAGAGGCGCCTCCGGCTTTTCGGCCCCGCGGGTGATACCGTGGGATGGATGAGCGAGCAGGAGACGCCGGGCGCTCCCCGGCGCTGGCAGCGGCGCGAACAGCGCCATCTGGCCGCGCGACGGCGCATGCAGAAGCACGGCGCGGGCGTCAAACGCGTCTACGCCGATGCCCTGCGCAAGCGCCTCAAGCGCCGCCGGCCAGATGCATAAATGTCTACTCTCTTGACAGCCGTGATATATTGACTCACGCGCTTTAGCACCTGAAGTGTTCCGCGCGGAGAACAATGGTCAGAGACCCGTTCGATAACTACCTGGACCTCGTCGAAGCAGCGCGCATCCTCGGCATCCACCCTCAGAGCCTGCGTCGTCTGATCAAGCAGAAGAAGGTGCCGGCCGTGATCTTCGCCGGCAAGTACCTCATCGAACGGGACAAACTCGAGATGTTCAAGGCCAACTACGACCCCCGCCCCGGCCGCAAACCCCTGCGCCGCCTCCTGTAGCCCTCTTAGCGCTTCAGCCCTCAACACATCAGCGCGAGGCTGCGCAGCGTCGGCCTGACGCCCGCAAGGCCACGGCCTGAGCGACGGTGGGCTGACCTGCCGGACGGCCTCGCCGCCTACTCCAGCGCGAAGTACGTCAGCTCGTCCGAGAAGAACTCCTGCCAGACCAGCAGAAACCCCGTCTCGTCCGTGGGTACCTTGAAGCAGACGTTGCCCTCCGCCTGGCCGTTCGGGAAGAGGTTTGCGTCCAGCTCCTTCGAGATGACGCCGCAGTCGGTGTCGTCGTCGAACTGGTCGTAGAGCCGGTTGCGCGACCCCACCAGGCTGAAAGCGTAGGAGTCGATGTTCTCCGGCCTCTGGTTGGTAGATATGTTCTTCACCCGCAGCGAGATAAGCAGCATGCGCTCGCCCGCCTTCGGCGGGTCGTTGAAGCGGCTCTCCGCCTGGACCTTCGGCCAGCCGTCGCGGTCAACGCCCGTCACCGTTATCTCCCACTTGCCCTCGATGCGCCCCGGCTGGCCGAGGCGTACGGGGTTCGAACGGGAGCTGCCGGGGCCCGTACGGGTCGGCGTCGGCGTGCGCCCGCCCGCCGTGACCGTCACGCGCGTGTCCGGCGAGTTCCCGCTGCCGCCGAGGCCGCCGCCGAAGTCCCTGAGCTCTCCGCAGTCGCCGAGGTACCACTTCCCGTCGCGCTTTACGAGCAGGAGCGACTCGAGCTCGTCCGACGGGTCGCTTCCGCCGCCCAGGCCGAGTCCGGAGAAGAACTCGTCCGCCGTCTGCCACTTGCCCTTGGACTTGATCCGGATCGCGTCGACGTTCTCCGGCCTCACCTCGTAACCCTCAGCTACCTTGACCAGTCTCAGCTTGCCGACGTCGACCTCCTCGATCTTTGCCTGCGCCAGCTGAGGGACGAAGAGGCGGATGAGGCCCAGCGCGGCGTCGATCTCGCTCGCGTTGACGCCGCCCCGGCACTCCGGCGCAAACGTGTTGATGACGTCCTTCCCGCTGCTGCCGCCCGTGATCACCCCGAGCAGCACCTTGATGTGCTGGTTGGTCGCCCTCGTGACCTGTTCTTCCTCCGAGCCGCCTCCCCCGCCGCCGCCCCCACCACCACAGGCGGCGACGGCGAGCACGAGGACGGCGCTAAGGGCGGGGAGTAAGGCTTTCTTTAGCATGCGAAGATGTTACAACTCGCTTTCGACAGTGTGTGGTCCGATCGCTCGATCTCGACCCCGCGGCCGCCGTAGCTGGCATTTCCGGCCCGGGCCGCTCAGGACAATGGCGGCGGGAGAGGTCATAGCGCGGACTGGTCCTGGAAGATAATCGGCAGAAACTCGCGATTCGCCGCTTACTCGGAGCCAGAAATCGTCGACCGCAGGTAGTCCATCGACCGCTTGTACCAGTCGTCGCTGATGCGGCCCGTGTAGCGAAGATGGTTGAGGATGACCTCCAGCGTCAGACAGCTGCGCATGTTGATGCCCGCGCGCAGCAGGCGCTCGCGCGCCCCCTGCTGCCTGTCGATCAGCACGAAGGCGTCGCGCACGTACAGCCCTTGCTCACGCAGCTTCTCCGCCGTCTCCAGGATGCTCCCGCCGCCGGTTACCAGGTCGTCCATGATGATCGCCGTCTGGTTCGGTTGATAGACGCCCTCGATCTCATTCCCCTCCCGGCTGGGATGCAGGTAGATCATCGGGACCTTGGCCGTCAGCGAGTACGCCGTGGCGATGTGCAGTCCGCCGAGTGGCACGCCCGCGACGAGGTCAAAGGGGTGGACCTGCGGGTTGCGCATCGACTGCAGCGCGAGGATCTCCTCGTGGATGACGTGCGCCGCCCGCCATAGGGCCGAGGGGTGGCCGATGAGACGTCGTACGTTTATGTAAACGGGGGATCCGACCGTCGTGCGTCCGAGCGTGAATTCGCCGAACTGGACCGCGTCCAGCTGGAAGAGGGCATCCGCCAGCCAGAGTCTGCTGTTGTTCTCGACGCTCATCGCCTCAAATCACAAAACGCCGGAGGCCCTTCGGACCTCCGGCGCCGGGTCGATTTCGTTCGCGTTCCCGCCTATCTGGAAACTCCATCCACTTGCGCCAGGCTTACACGCATCTGGCCAAGATTCGGTTTCTCTGGCGGTCTACCCTTTGTCGTGCGCCCTGTCGACCCGACAGGGCATTAAGAGTCGACTTGCCAAACTCCCCAACGGACCCGGTCGGTCATGCCGACGTTTCCTCCCTTGCGGGACTGTCCTGCTTTATTCGGACTCCGGAGTTCCAGCGCCAGCATAGCACCGCCCCATGCCTTGTCAAGTCGATTTCGATTACGTCACGCGTTCCTTTGGACTTCGATGCCGCCGTATACGTATCTGCAAGACACCCCTGGGGCGGGCGAGGGACGTCACCCCTCCTCTCCGCCCTCCACCGTCCGCAGCGCCTGCACCAGCACGCACACCAGGCTTCGCGCTTCCCTTGCGTCCAGCATCATGGCCAGGGCTTCCGGCTCCCCGTCCCATCGCTGGCGCGACAGCTCCACCACGACGCGCGATGCCTGCGGATACACGTCGAGCTTGACCCTCGTCCACGGCCGGTCGACCTCGCCGTCTGCCCGGACGACCTCTCGCTCGTCCAGGCGGGTGATCGCCATCCGGGCCGGCCCGGGCGGGCTGCGCTCTCCGGCTCTCGTGACCATGTCGATCTGTGCGGTGCCCATCGCTTTGCCTCCATCAGCGCTCCTTGCCAGCCGGAGCAACTGGAGACAGTGTCGCCCTGGCCCGCCGGCGCGGCATCGCAGGAACCAGTGATCTTCGGGGCGATTTCGGCCCTCACTGCGTGGCATCGGTAACAGTAAGCGGTGATCGGCGCTCTAGGCCCTCCGCTCATAGGGCGGAAGCCGGGCGCTCGCGCCCGCGATCCAGACTATCGGCCAAACCCCTTGCGCTTGCGCGCGCCTTGCTCCAAAATGCCGTTAGCACTCCCCCCACCTGAGTGCTAAAGAACCCGCCAAACACGAAACTGCAAATCGAATTCCCGGAGGAGTGAGCATGGCCAAGCAGCTGCTATTCGATCAGGACGCCCGCGCCGCACTCAAGGATGGCATCGACGCCCTCGCCGACGCCGTCAAGATCACCCTCGGTCCCAAGGGCCGCAACGTCGTCCTCGACAAGAAGTTCGGCCCCCCGACCATCACCAACGACGGCGTCACCATCGCCAAGGAGATCGAGCTCCAGGACCCCTTCCCCAACATCGGCGCCCAGCTCGCCAAGGAGATCGCCTCCAAGACCAACGACATCGCCGGTGACGGCACCACCACCGCCACCGTCCTCGGCCAGGCCATCGTCGCCGAGGGCCTCAAGAACGTCACCGCCGGCGCCAACCCCATGGCCCTCAAGCGCGGTATCGAGAAGGCCACCCAGGCCGTGATCGAAAGGCTGCGCTCCATCGCCACTCCTGTCACCGAACGCGAGCAGATGGCCCAGGTCGCCGCGATCTCGGCCAACAACGACGAGGCGATCGGCGAGCTCATCGGCGAGTGCATGGAGAAGGTCGGCAAGGACGGCGTCATCACCGTCGAGGAGTCGAAGAGCATCAAGACCGAGGTCGAGTACGTCGAAGGCATGCAGTTCGACCGCGGCTACATCTCGCCCTACTTCGTCACCAACTCCGAAAAGATGGAGGCTGAGCTCGAAGAGCCCTTCATCCTCATCACCGACCGCAAGATCAGCGCCGTCGCCGACATCCTCCCCGTCCTCGAGAAGGTCCTGCAGGCCAGCAAGAACCTCCTCATCATCTGCGAGGACTGCGACGGCGAAGCCCTGGCGACGCTTGCCGTGAACAAGCTGCGGGGCACCATCAACGTCATCGCCGTCAAGGCCCCCGGCTTCGGCGACCGCCGCAAGGACAACCTCGGCGACATCGCCGCCCTGACCGGCGGCACCGTGATCAGCGAGGAGCTCGGCCGCAAGCTGGACTCCGTCACCCTCGAAGACCTCGGCCGCGCCCGCCGCGTCGTCGTCGGCAAGGAGGAGACCACCATCATCGAGGGCCGCGGCCGCAAGGAGGACATCGAGGCCCGCGTCGCCCAGATCAAGTCCGCCCTCGAGACCACCACCTCCGACTGGGACCGCGAGAAGCTGCAGGAGCGCCTGGGCAAGCTGGCCGGCAGCGTCGCCGTCATCAAGGTCGGCGCCGCCACGGAAGTCGAGCTCAAGGAGAAAAAGCACAGGGTCGAGGATGCCCTCAGCGCCACCCGCGCGGCCGTCGAGGAAGGCATCCTGCCCGGCGGCGGCGTGGCCCTGGTCAATGCCCAGTCCGCGCTCGACTCCCTGGACCTCGAAGGTGACGAGCGCACGGGCGCCATGATCCTGCGCCGCGCCCTGGAGGAGCCCCTACGCCGCATCGCCATCAACGCCGGCCAGGACGGCTCCGTGATCGTCCAGGAGGTGCGCAGCCTCCCCGTCGGCCAGGGCTACGACGCGGCCCGCGATGACTTCGGCGACATGCAGAAGAAGGGCATCATCGACCCGCTGAAGGTGACTCGCTCCGCGCTCGAAAACGCCGTCAGCATCGCCGGTATGGTGCTGACCACCAACTGCCTCGTCACCGACATCCCCGAGAAGGAGACCGCTGGCGCCACGCCTCCCATGTACTAGCCGCGTCCGCCGGCGCGGGCGAGCCGCTCCCCTGCACCCGCGCCGGCGTCCCGTCAGGCCAAAGGAGGCCGGGCACTTACCGATAACTTTGATAGAGGGGACACCAATGCAAAGCGAAAATGGTCTTCTAGTCGACGTAGGTCAGATACGCCAGGTTGTAGAGAATGCGGACGTCTTTGCGGTAGGATTCGCGAACTTCTCCGAGCGGCTACTGGTCGATACCCGCAGGAACGCCGAGGCCGGCCCGATGGTCCGCGTCGTCGAGCCGCTCGGCTCCGTCCAGGAGCGCTACTTCTGGCTCGGCAAGGAGCGCCCGGCCTTCGGCCCGCCTCAGAACTTCGTCTTCTTCGCCTGGCCGCACTCCATCGCCTTCCTCCAGCAGTCCGGCATATGGGAGCGCATCTGCGAACGGGTCGGCGCGCCCACGGACCCGGACGCCGCCCGCCAGTGCGACAACTCGCTCGAAGACCTGAAGGCGCTCGAGCGCCAGGTGCTTACCAACGCCATCCTCGGGCGTAACTACGTAGGCCTCTGGCCTCAACAGCAGCAGCAGCCGCGCGGGTAAGCCCGCCCTCAGCCGTCCGCTGGGCTCCCACGTAGGGAGTCCGCGCGCGCCCGGCGCGCCCCCTATCGCTGCCGTTCGCGCGCCCGCCGTCTGACCCCCCTCTCCGCTGTCTCCTGGCCCGTCCGGGTTCCTGTGCCACAATGCGCTAACACTGCCCAGGAGGCCCGGCATGACGGAAACAGCGCCCGCGAAGCGCCCCATGCGTCCGGAGGACATCCTCCGCATCCGCTGGCTCAGCGACCCCCAGATTTCCCCGGACGGCAGCCGCGTTGCCTACGTCGTCACCACTCTCGACGCGAAGAGGAACGAAAACCGCTCCTTCATCGCCCTGGTGGACGTGGCCACCGGCGAGTCGCTGCCTCTCACCAACGGGCCGAAGCGCGACACCTCGCCGCGCTGGTCGCCGGACGGGCGGCACCTCGTCTTCGTGAGCGAGCGCGGTGACGAAAAGGAGAAACCACAGCTCTGGGTCATCGCCGCCGCCGGCGGAGAAGCCTGGCGCCTCACGGACGCGAAGGACGGCGCCGCCAACCCGGCCTGGTCGCCGGACGGCAGGCGCATCGCCTTCACCAGCCGCGTCGAGCTCAACCCCGCGCCCAGGGCGCCTGACGGCAAGCCCTATCCCAAGGTGCGGAAGATCACGACCCTCAAATACAAGAGCAACGGCGAGGGCCTCGTCGACGACAAGCGCACACACATCTACCTGGTCGACGTAGACTTCGACTCCCGCGAGTCCAGGTCGGCGATCGCCCTCACGGCCGGCGACTTCAACGACGGCCCGCCCCGCTGGTCGCCGGACGGCAAGCAGGTCGCCTTCGTGTCGGCCCGCCACGCGAGCCGCGACCGCGACACCGCCGCGGACCTCTGGCTGGTCGACGTCCCGCCGCCAGGCGAGACGCCGAAGAAGGCGCCGGCGCCGCGGCGGCTGACGAGCACGCAGGGGCCGGTCAGCGCCCCGGCCTGGTCGCCGGACGGCTCCTTGATCGCCTACCTCGGCCATACCCACCGAGATCGGCCCTCCGGGCGCCACCATCGCCTCTGGCTGGTGCCAACGGCTGGCGGCGCTCCCTCCTGCCTGTCCCAGGCGCTCGACCGCAACTGCAACAGCGGCGTCGAGCCCTTCTGGTCGAACGACGGCGGGTCGGTCTTCTTCGGCGTCGTGGACGGCGGTGACTGTCACCTCTACTCCACGCCTGCGTCGAAGGCCGACCCGGCGCCCGTCCTGAGAGGGGCCAGGCAGGTAACCGCCGCCCGCGGCGCCGCCGGGAAAGTGTGCTTCCTGGCCAGCGACACCACCCATCCGGCCGAGGTCTACCTGGTGTCCGAGGACGGCGGCGGCGAGCGCCAGCTCACCAGCGAGAACGCCGCCTGGCTCGACGAGGTCGAACTGGCGCCGCGAGAGGAGATCAAGGCCACGAGCGCGGACGGCACGCCCGTACAAGCGTGGGTCATCCGGCCGCCCGGGGCCACCGGGGCCCTGCCCTGCCTGCTCAACGTGCACGGCGGCCCCAAGACCCAGTACGGGAGCAACTTCTTCGACGAATTCCAGGTCTACGCCGGCGCCGGCTACGTGGTCGCGTTCGGCAACCCCCGCGGCTCCGACGGCTACAGCGAAGACTGGGCGATGGCCGTCCTCGGCGACTGGGGTGGCAAGGACTGGGCCGACGTGACGGCTATCGCGGACGCCGCCGAGGCGCTGCCCTTTGTGGACTCATCTCGGATCGGCATCATGGGCGGGTCTTACGGTGGCTTCATGACCAGCTGGGCCGTCGGCCACACGCGGCGCTTCCGTGCCGCCTGCTCCGAGCGCGCCGTAAACAACGCCTACTCGATGGTTGGCACAAGCGACATCGGCTTCAACTTCCAGCTGGACCACGTCGGTGGCGTGCCCTCCAGGGACGCTGACCGGTTCCTGCGTATGTCGCCGATCACCTACGTGCGTGACATCCGCACGCCCCTGCTCATCATCCACGCCGAAAATGACCTGCGCTGCCCGATCGAGCAGGCGGAGCAGCTTTACGTCGGGTTGAAGCTGCTGAGACGGCCGGTAGAGTTCTGGCGCTTCCCTGAGGACAATCACGAAATGTCGCGCTCCGGCAAGCCGCGAAATCGCCTCAAGCGTTTCGAGGTGATCCTCGCCTGGTTCGGCCGCCGCCTGAGGGCTTGAAAGAGACCTCGGGCGCACGTGACGACTTCGTCCTTGCGCCCGGGCTGCAATACAATCCCGCTGACCCGGCGCTGCTGGGAGGGACTCGAAGGGGTGCAAGATGACGCAACCGCGGCGCACATACGAGGAGTTGAGGGCGATCGCCGACCAGTTCCTGAAAGAGCATCGCCTCGGCGTGCTGGCCACCGGCCGCCGTGACGGCACGCCGCAGCAATCCATCCTCTCCTACTCCTACGACGGGAAGGACATCGTCATCAGCACCGGCTCCGAGACCGCTAAGGTCAAGAACATCCGCAAGCGGCCCGGCGTGGCCCTGGCCGTCACTGACGGCCCCAGGTGCGTCGTCGTCTACGGGAAGGCCCGGCTGCTGCAGGGCAGCGAAGCGGAGGCCTACCTTGGCCGGCCCCCGGGCAGCGGCCGCCAGGGCGGCGTGCCGACCCTCATCGTCTTCTCGCCGGAGACCTACCGTTGGGCGCGGCTCGAGGGCTGACCAGCCTCACGTCGCGTCCGGGCATCCCTCTGCAACCACGGCCGCGACGGCCCCTGCCCCGCGGGGCTCCAGCCCTGCCGTCCCATCGAAGGGCGCCAGCCGCCGCTCGCCGAGGTCCGCCTCCGGATAACTGACCAGGACCTCAGCCTCGGCCCCGCGCGGCGTAGCCGCACGCGCGACCACAACCAGACCTCCAGCGTCTCCGTCGGCGGCGCTCCCGCACGGTCATGAGGTGATGACCGCGTCCCGCCCGGGCTTGGGGCTGCGGCGGCACTGTCGTACTATGGCCGCACTCTCATCTCCCATCGCGCGCTTGTTAGCCTCGCCTGGAAGGACTTCCGATGCCGAAAATCGAGCTTGGGGTACACACCGGACAGCAGGACATAGAGCTGGACGAACTGCGGCGGCTCTGGCGCTATTGCGACGAGAACGGCTTCGACTGGATCAGCGTCTGGGACCACTTCTACGAGGCCCCCAACCGCGACAACGAAGGCCCGACCTACGAGGCGGTCGCTCTGATGGCCGCGCTCGCCCTCGAGACGAAGCGGCCCCGCATCGGCTGCCTGGTCTTCTGCATGAACTACCGCAACCCGGCGCTCCTGGCCAAGTCCCTGACCACCATCGACCACCTCAGCGGCGGCAGGGTGACCGTGGGCCTCGGCGCCGGCTGGCATGTCCAGGAGCACCAGGCCTTCGGCTACGACTTCCCGCCGGTCAGAGAGCGGCTGGACCGCCTGTCCGAGGGGGTGCGGATCATCCGCGGCATGCTGACCCGGGAGCAGTTCAGCTTCCAGGGCAAGTACTACCGCGTCGACAACGTCCGCAACAACCCGAAGCCCCTGCAAAGCCGGATGCCGATCATCGTCGGCGGCGGCGGCGAGCAGCGCACCCTGCGCATCGCCGCCCGCCGGGCCGACGGCTGGAACGTCCCCTACATCGGCCCCGACGTCTTCGCGCACAAGAGCAAGGTCCTGGACATGTGGTGCGAGAAGCTCGGCCGTGACCCCGGGACCATCGAAAAGTCCGTGAACCTGCACTTCCTCATGTCGTCCAGAGGGCCGAGCGACACGAGCCGCTTGCGGCCGGGAGCGGCAGCGGGCGGCCTCTCCGGCGAACCACAGCAGGTCATCGACAAGATTGGCGAGTACATAGACGGCGGCGCCCAGCGCGTGAACATCGCCATCCGCCCGCCCGTGGACTGGGAGGCCCTCCAGGAGTACGTCGAAGACGTGATGCCAGCCTTCCGCTAGCCCGCTGGCTGCCGCCGGCATTGAAGGCTGAAGGCCCGCTCCCAGGGAGCGCGCACTGACGTTGGCCGCGCCCTGGCCCCCGCCCGGAAACGGCATCGCAGGAACTAGAGGAGCCTGCATCCTTCTGGCAGACTAAGTACACAGAGAGGCCCCGGGGAGGCGCTCGCTGCCAATGCCTGACTACGACTCCACGACAGCGCTGCTCGTCGTAGACATGCAGAACGACTTCGCCGACCCTCGCGGCTCGCTGTACGTGCGCGGCGGCGAAACCATCGTGCCCGTCGTGAATGCGGAGATCGAACGCGCACGGGCCGCCGGCGCCCTCGTGGTCTATTCGCGAGACTGGCATCCGCCCTCGACGCCGCACTTCCAGAAGGACGGCGGCGTCTGGCCCGTGCACTGCGTGGGCGACACGTGGGGCGCCGCCTTCCACCCTGACCTCAAGGTCGTGGAAGGCGCCGAGGTCATCCACAAGGGGACAGGCGGCGAGGACGGCTACTCCGTGTTCAGCGTGCGAGATCCTCGCTCCGGCGAGCACTACCCGACGCGCCTGGAGTCGTTGCTGCGCGACGCCGGCATCCAGAAGGTCGTCATCGTCGGCCTGGCGACCGACTACTGCGTGAAGGAGACCGCCCTGGACGCGCGCCGCCTCGGCTTCGACGTCACCGTGCTCCGCGAGGCGGTCGCCGCCGTCGACCTGCAACCCGGAGACGGGGAACGCGCGCTCGAGGCTGCCGCGGCTGCCGGCGCGCGGATCGAGTAGCGGGGCGATGCGGGAGGGCGAAGGCCTTTTCACCGACCTCTACGAGCTGACGATGTGCCAGGCCTACTTCAACGAGGGCCTCGAGCAGGATGCCGTCTTCGACCTCTACGTCCGCAGCCTGCCGCCGCAGCGGAATTTCCTCATCGCCTGCGGCCTCGACCAGGTCCTGTCTTACCTCGAAGCGCTCTCGTTCGACCAGGCGGCCCTGGAGTACCTGCGCTCGCGAGGCCTCTTCTCGGAGCCGTTCCTGGAGTATCTGTCAACCCTGCGCTTCACCGGGTCCGTGCGCGCGGTGCCCGAGGGGACCGCGGTCTTCGCCGGCGAGCCCATCCTTGAGGTAACGGCGCCGATTCCGCAGGCACAGATCGTCGAGACCTACCTCCTGAACCAGGTCACGTTCCAGACCATCATCGCCTCCAAGGGGGCAAGGGCCGTCATCGCCGCCCGCGGCCGCACCCTGGTCGACTTCGGCTCGCGCCGCGCCCACGGCAGCGACGCCGCCTTGAAGGCGGCCCGGGCACTCTACATCGCCGGCTACGACTCCACCTCGAACGTGCTCGCCGGCCGGGAGTACGGCATTCCCGTTGCCGGCACCATGGCCCACAGCTACATCGAGGCGCACGAGTCCGAGGTCGAGGCGTTCCGGGCCTTCCTCCGCTCCTACCCGGAGACCGTCCTACTGGTCGATACCTACGACACCATGGAGGGCCTGCGGCGGGTCGCGGCGCTCGCCGCGGAGCAGGGCGGCCTGCGCATCCGCGGCGTCCGTCTGGACTCCGGCGACATGGGCGCCCTGGCGAAGGCAGCGCGGCAGGTCCTGGACGATGCCGGCCTCCGGGCGGCGGGCATCTTCGGTAGCGGCGGCATGGACGAATACGAGATCGATGCGCTCCTGAGCGCCGGCGCGCCCTTCACCGCCTTCGGAGTCGGCACGGCCGCCACGGTCTCCAGCGACGCGCCCGCGCTCGACTCGGCGTACAAGCTGGTCGCCTTCGCTGGCCGGCCGCGCATGAAGCTCTCGCCCGAGAAGGCGACGCTGCCCGGCCCCAAGCAGGTATTCCGGCGCCTCGAACATGGCCGCTTCGCCGGAGACGTCATCGCCCTGGCCTCCGAGTCTCTTCCCGGCGAGCCGCTGATGGTCGAGGTCATGCATGCCGGCCGGAGGACCGCTGCCGGCGCCTCCTCCCTTGAGGAGGCGCGGGCTCGCTG
>DATLYJ010000081.1 GCA_035574915.1 Dehalococcoidia bacterium
GCCTGCACGACCTGCTGATGTTCTTCGACCGCCACGCCATCCTTGAGCTCACGCCGGTGGTCGAGGGCAAGGCGCTACCGCGAATACGTCCAGAAGCCGTGCGCAAGGTCAAGGTCTCCCTGCTGGACGACGGCATTAGCGCCATCCAGGGGACCGGCGCCGCGGCATACGAGGTCTACCGGACGGCTCCGAGCGGCGACCTGGCGAAGGTGCGCATCGTGGCGCTGGCTGCAGACGGCGAAAAGCGGGGCGAAATCCGCATGCTCGTCGGCCGCCGGACGTACGACCAGTACTTCACAGAGGACCCGATCTTCCGTCACATCGAGGAGCACGCGGCCACGGCCTAGGCGCGTCCCATCCCCCATTCGATGGCGTTGCGGAGGAGCGTCACGAAGGCCGGTTGCTCCCAGGTGACTCGCAGCACCGGCGGTGTCTTGCCTTCGGGGTCGACGCTGCTATCGACGAAGGGCTGGCTGTTGGTGTCCGGCGTGTGGCAATGGCCCAGCGCGATGTAGGTGACGCCGCCGTCGCCGAGGTCGCGAGAGAAGCCGAGCACCCGCGTCTTGCCGTCGGGCTGTAGCGCCGTATCTTCGTCGTACAGGAAACCGAAGCCGGGCGGCGACGAGTCCGGCCCCAGCTCCGCGGTCAGCAGCAGGCGCGTCGAACCCGGGTCTTGCAGCTCGATCATGTAAGGCTCGTCCACGGTCTCGAAGGACTCAGGCAGGTCCCTGGTGAGAATGCCGTCGCGTCCGGCGACGTCGACGCGGAAGCGGCGGACCGGCGGGTGGTTGATGAAGAACCCGCCGAGCGTCTCATGGTGAGAGGTCTTGACCATGCGCCGCCGCCGCCCTTCGCCGGTACGGACGGCGCGGCCGCCGGCGGTACCGTGCAGCGCCAGCCAGCGCCCGCCCGCGGCAATCCACTGCTTGAGGAAGCGATTTTGCTCCTCGTCGGGATAGGGCCCGGCGACGTAGGTGATCAGCAGCCGGCTGACGTCCAGCCATTTGCCGATCTCGTGGAAGTCGTTGCCCACACTGGCCCGGACCTCCGCGTCGCGCAGGAGCTCCAGGATCCGCAGGCGGGCGTAATCGTGGTCGTGGCCGGCGGAGGCGCCCGGCGGGAAGCCACCGGTGATCACGTGGGCTCGGGAGGGAAGGGCCATCGTCTCACCTCGGTCGTTCTCGGTGCGGGCATGATAGCGGAGGCCAGCGTGGAGCGCTGAGGGCGAGAGGCGGGGAATGCGGAGCCGCCGCCCCGCCAGCGGCCATGGCGAGCAGCCCGCTGCCTGCGGCAATCCACCCGGAAACTCTGCGCTCTGTACTAGAATGGGCCACCATGTTCACGCGGGTAGACCACATCGGCATCGTCGCACCGTCCTGGGACGTGGCGCGCGGGCTCTTGCTGGACCAGTTCGGCCTGGCGATCAATGAGGACCGGACATCGCTGCCGGACGGCAACTACTACCGGCCCGGGAACACGCGCATCTTCTTCGTGAAGACGCCGCTGGGCGAAACGGACGTGGAGGTGCTGATCCCGCTGGACGACACAAGCGGCATCGCGCGGTACCTGGCGCGGCGTGGCCCCGGCCTCCACCACCTCTGCTACGCCTCCGACGACCCGAGAGAAGACGCGCGCCGGCTGCGCGAGCTGGGCCTGGAGCAGATCATGGAGAGCGGGGACGTGGGGCCGGAGAGCGCGCCCTTCTTTCACCCGCGCACCGCCCTCGGCATACTCACCGAGATCGTGCGGGACCGGCGGCTGCCGCGGACAGGATGAGAGGGCCGCGCCGCCGGCCGGGTGACTAGGGGCTAGCAAGGAGTAGAGGTGACAGCGCAGAGACCGAAACCAATCCCGCAGTGGACACCTGAGACGCAGCCCTTCTGGGAGGCCTGCAAACGCCACGAGCTAATGATCCAGCGCTGCCAGGACTGTTCCCGCTTCTACTTCTATCCCAGGCCGTACTGCCCCCACTGCTTGTCCGACCGGACGGAGTGGACGCGGGTCTCCGGCCGCGGGACCCTGCACACCTACGTCATCAACCACCGGCCGGCGCCCGGATTCGAAGCCGAGGCGCCGTACGTGATAGCCATCGTCAAGCTGGCGGAAGGGCCCCACCTGATGTCGAATGTCGTCGGGGTGGAGCCAAAGCCGGAGAACCTCCCCGTCGGCCTCGAACTGGAGGTCGTGTTTGACGACGTGAACGACCAGGTGGCCATCCCGAAGTTCCGGCCAGCGAGGAGCTAGAGATGCCTACGGACCTGCGACATAAGGTTGCGATCATCGGGGCGGCCGAAACGGACGAACTCGGCGTGATCCCGAACATGTCGGCGTTGCAACTGGCAGCGAACGCGGCCCGGAACGCCATCCTGGACGCCGGCCTGACCAAGGACCAGATCGACGGGGTCGCGTCGGCCAGCGCGTCGCCCGTCGCGCTCGCGGACTATCTCGGTATTGTGCCCTCCTACATCGACGGCACGTCGGTGGGCGGGTCGTCATACATGATCCACGTGGCGCACGCCGTGGCGGCGCTGGAGGCTGGTTACTGCAACTATGTGCTCATCGCCCACGGCGAGAGCGGCCGGTCGCGCGTCGGCGTCGGCGGCTTTGGCGGCGGCGGCGGCGCCAACATGGCGGCGCAGTTCGAGGCGATCTACGGCGCTTTCGGCCCGCCCTCGACCTTCACCGTGCCGATAGTCGCGCACATGCACAAATACGGCACTACCGAGGAGCAGCTGGCGTCCGTTGCGGTGGCGACGCGGGCATGGGCGGTGAAGAACAGGCGCGCCATGATGCGCGAGCCGATTACGGTCGAGGATGTCCTGAACTCGCGCATGATCGCCTGGCCGGTGCGGCTCCTGATGTGCTGCCTGGTGACCGACGGCGGCGGAGCCCTGGTCCTGACTACGGCGGACAGGGCACGGGACGCGCGCAAGAAGCCGGTATACGTGCTGGGCACGGGCGAGGGCGCCGAAAACGTGATGATCAGTTCGATGCGCGATTTTACGGAGTCGCAGGCCTTCGCGAAGTCAGCGGAGCGGGCCTTCCGGCTGTCCGGCATAGAGCGCAAGGACGTCGACCATCTCATGCTGTACGACGCCTTCGTCCATACTCCGATGTACGCGCTGGAGTCCCTGGGCTTCGTCAAGCCCGGCGAGAGCGGCCCGTTCTTCGCGGAGATGCGGTCGGCGCCGGGAGGCGACCTGCCGATTAACACCAACGGCGGCGGTCTCTCCTACACTCACACGGGCATGTACGGCATGTTCGCGCTCCAGGAGAGCGTGCGGCAGCTCCGCGGCGAGGCAGACGCGCAGCTGGACGACGTCGAGATCAGCATCGCGCACGGGCCCGCGGGCTTCTTCGCCGCCGCAGGCACGGTGGTGATGACGAACCAGTAGGGGTCGCGGGAGGTACTCCCGGCGCCTCGAGCCAAGGGCGGGCGCCGCGCTTACCCTGCTTTCGGACTGGCCGGGGCGGCCGCGGTCCCGCTGCTGCCCGGCACCCGGCGCTCGATCCTGAGGCCGCCCATGACGGTGGTCGCCTTGATGCGCAGCTCCGGGCCGCTGGCGTCCTGCGGCTCGGGCGATGGCTGGGCGCCGCCAAGGATGTTCCTGTGGGCGAGCGTGACCGGCCAGGTGGCGGGCACGATGACCACGGTGCCGCCCATCAGGGTCACGACGCTCAGGTCGGCGCCGCCAGCGGCCAGCGTGGCGTCCCGCAGGTCGAGCACCAGGCCGCCGAAGCACCAGGCGATGGAGCCGCCGCGGAACGCGGCCGCCGTGCTCCGCATCACAAGGCCGTCGCCGAGCGACACGAAGCGGACTTCGTTCGCGTCCGCCGGCGCCCTGGTCAGACCCGCTGTCTCGAGCGCCCAGCGCACGAGGACAAGGGGGCCGCCGACAAGCGCATGGAGAAGGAGGACCCGGGCCAGGAAGCTGAGGACGCGCTTCATGGCCAGACTATAACGCCAGGGGGACGGCTGACAGGCCGGGGTGGCTGGCGGGCGGAACCGGGTGGAGTGCTCAGGCGTTGGATGCGCGCGCCGCCTGAATGCTCCGGCCTTGCGACAGCCATTCGTAGAAGCGCTCGACGAGCACCGCGGGCGCGGTCTTGCGCGGCGCGAATAGCCAGGGCCGTTGCTCGTAGGCAGAGACGGGAAGGGCCTCGCCGCCGGCGTCGGCTACGCACTTCGCCAACTCGGCGGCAGACATCCTCGACTTGCGCATGAGGTAGAAGACGGGATGGAAGTAGCCCATTTGCGGGCCGAAGATCATCTCGAAGTCCTCGCGGGCGTCGGAGGCGTAGTGGCGCTCCTGTATTATCCGCGCCAACTCGCTTTCTCCGATGTCGACCAGCAGCCACCACTCACCGGAGTCGAGCCGGGAGAGTATGAGCTGGCGGATGTCTTCTTCGTCCAGGGCCATGCGGGGACCTCCAGGAGGGCATTCCTTCTCTTTCAGTGTAATCGGCGCGTGTTTCGCCTATGTTAAGTTTCCGCCACGTCCCGGCGCCCGTACCTCTTCGGGAGCCTCGCGCCGAGCAACGGCGTCGGCCTCAAGGCTTCTGTCCCTGAGGCGGCGCTTTTGCGCTGCCGATGCCAGGCAGGCTTCCTCGAGCGAGTCCAGGCGCCTTGCGGGCCGGAGCCCTCTCGCCGCGGTCAAGTGCTGTGCCAGCGGTACTCCTGCGGCTTGCGTCCGGCCCGCGGATGGATGACGACGTTCACCAGCGATGGGCCTTCGACGGCCATGGCCTGCTTGAGGGCTGGCATCAGCTTGTCCGGCGAGTCGGCGTAGAAGCCGGCGCCCCCGAAAGCCTCGATCACCTTTTCGTAGTGCGCGTCCCAGGACAACATCGATGGCGGCGGCTGGCGGTCCGGCCGTGGCCCCTCGATGAAGCCGCCGCCGATGCCGCCGTTGTTCATGACGATGAAGGTGATCGGCAGCTTGTGGCGGCAGGCCGTCTCGACCTCCATGCCGCTGAACCCGAAGGCGGAGTCGCCCTGGAGGTCGACTATGCGCTTGCCGGGGTTCGTAACGGCAGCGGCGATCGCGAAGCCGAGGCCGACGCCCATGGTGCCGTAGGAGCCGGCGTCGAGGCGGCGGCGCGGCTCGTCATGGTCGAGGACCGAACGGCTGATGTCCATGGTGTTCGCGCCCTCTGCGACGAGAATGGCGTCATCGGGCATGGCGTCGCGGATGTCGCGCAGGGCGCGGTAGTAGTTCATGGGCGTGGAGTCGTCGTTCATCATCGACTCGATCTCGAGGCGGTTCTCGCGCACGCGGCGCTCCAGGCTAGTGCGCCACGTGGTCTCCGGCGGGTACTGCCACGGGTCTTCCTCCAGGGCAGCGTTCAGCTGCCGCAGCACGGCCTTGCCGTCGCCGACCAGAGCGGCGGCCGCCGGCACGTTGGTGCCGATCTCCTCGGCGCTGACGTCCAGCTGGACCACCTTTACGTCTGGCCGGAAGCGCGGCGGCAGGCCGAAGTGCAGGATCCAGTTGAGCCTGGCGCCCAGGAGCACGACGGCGTCCGCGTTCTGCAGGGCGTAGGTCCTGGCGCCGGCGACCGAGAGGGGGTGGCTGTCCGGCACGACGCCCTTGGCCATGGGGGTCGGCAGGAAGGGCACCTGCGTCCGTTCGACGAACTCGCGCACCTCGGCCTCGGCCCGAGCCCAGGCCATGCCCTTGCCGACGATGATGAGCGGCTGCTCCGCCTTCTTGAGCACCGCCAGGGCCGCGGCCACGTCCTGTTCGTTGGCCTGGGGCCGCGGCGGCGGGCCGACGGTCGCGGCCGGCGTCACGGACTCCTCCTCGACCTCGCCCAGGATGATGTCGTCCGGCATATCGAGGTAGGCGGCGCCGGGCCTTCCGTAGAGCGAGGTGCGCACGGCCTGTTCTACGTAAAAGGGAATGCGGTCGACGCGCTCGACGGCATGGACGTACTTGGCATAGGGCTTTGCGGCCGCGACCTGGTCCTCCTCCTGGAAGGCGCCCATGCCGTTGTGGTGAGTCTCGCTGGCGCCGCCGATGAGGATCATGGGCCAGTTGTTGGCTTTGGCGTTCGCCAGGCCGGCGAGGGCGTGGATGACGCCCGGGCCCGAGACGACGAGACAGGCCTGGGGCCGGCCGGTGAGGTAGCTCGCGGCCTGGGCGGCGTAGGAGGCGGCCTGCTCGTTACGCATGCCGATGTAGCGGATGCCCTCCCGCTGGGCGGCGTTACCAACGGGCTGCACGGGAAAGCCGACGATGCCAAACATGTAGTCGACGCCCTGCTGCTTCAGGCTGCGGGCCAGCAGCGTCGCGCCATTGATCGTGCCCATGTACGTGTCTCCTCCGTGGCGTAGCTTCAGCGGGCCTTAAGAATACGCAAAGCGCTGCAGCGCTCAACCCCCGGCGCCTGCTGGCGCCTGCCGAGCGCGCCCCTTACAGTCCGGTCCGTGAGAAGACGGTTGCGGTGCTGACCTTGCGCGCGGCCGACGTCAGGAAGCCTTCGGTGAAAAGCCGCTAAGCGGGCGGGCCGCCAATAACGCACTTCTCGCGCAGGTCCTGCAGGTCCGCTTCCGTCAGGCCAAGCTCCTGCGTTAGCACCTCTGCGGAGTGCTCGCCGAGCAGCGGCGGGCGCACCAGGGGCACCTCCGACTCCGGCAGGCGCAGCGGCGAGCGCATGAGCAGGACCTCGCCCGCCTCGGGGTGGTCTACCTTCTGGAAGAAGCCGCGGGCGTGCAGGTGAGGGTCGCTGAAGACGTCGACGGTGTCGTAGATGGCGCTGACGGGGACGTCCGCGGCTGCCAGCTCGTGCATGGCCTCGAATTTCGAGCGCGCCATCGTCCACTCCTCGATCTCGGTCCGGAGCAGGCGCGCGTTCTCCATTCGCGAGCGGCCGGTGGCGAAACGCGGGTCGTCGGCAAGGTGAGGCTTGCCGATGGCCACGCAAAGCGCGTCCCACATGCGCGTGGTGGCGACGTGGATGTAGATGTAGTCGTTCGGCCCGCCGGGGGCGCAAGGGTACATGCCCGTGGGCGCGCCGCCGGCGCTGCCGCGACGCTGGGCCGGCCGGCCGCTGTTCCATTCGGTCACGGGCCTCGTCTTCATGAAGGTGAGCGTCGCCTCTTGCATGGACATGTCGATGAGCTGGCCGACGCCCTCGCGTTGCTGCTGGACGAAGGCGGCTGTAATCGCCAGCGCCATCTGGGCGCCCGTGCCTGAGTCGGCAAGAGTTGCGCCCGGCTGGGTCGGCGGTCCGTCGGCCTCGCCGGTCACCGAGAAGATGCCGGCAGCCGCCTGGGCGAGAGGGTCGAAGACCTTGTAGTCGGCATAGGGGCCGCTGCCGCCGAAGCCCTTGATGCGCGCGTAGATGATCGAGGGGTTGAGGCTTCTGAGCGCCTCGTAGCCGATGCCCAGCTTCTCGATCACCCCGGGACCGAAGTTCTCTACGAAGACGTTGAAGCGCGGCACGAGCCGGCAGAAGATGTCACGGCCCTCTGGCTTCGAGAGGTCGAGCACGAGGCTGCGCTTGTTGGCGTTGTAGTTCAGGAAGTACTGCGAGTCCGAGGTGCCACGACGAAAGGCGATGCGGCCCGGGTCGCCCTGCGGCGACTCAATCTTCACGACGTCAGCCCCGAGCCAGGCCAGGAACTGCGTGCACGAGGTCCCCGCCTCGTACTGAGTCATGTCCAGAACGCGCATACCGGTTAGCGCAGGCATCGATTTGGCCTCGTCATTTTGAATCTATTTGAGGGGTTGATAAGCAATGTGCGGACATTTTATCATTCGGCACCCCTCAAGACCGGAGACGTCAGATGAGCGACTACTGGGAGCGGATCATACGACAGCGGCCCAGCCGGCGTCGCCTGCTCGCCGGGGCGGGCGCGGCCGGCGCGGGGATCGCCGCGATAAGCCTCGCCGGTTGCGGCGGCGGGAGCACGGCGCGTCTTTCGTCGGGGCAGGACGAAGGCGGCGTGATCTCGAAGCCTGTCGACACGACGAAGGAGGCGAAGCCGGGCGGCGTAATCCAGACGAGGGCGACGCTGGACGTCCCCGGCTTCGACGTGCTGCAGGCGACTTCGACCAACACCTATACGCTGGTCGGCGACTTCGCTTACAGCCGGCTCCTGAAGATGAAGCCCGGGCACATGGAGCCGGCGCGCGGAGAGCCCGAGGGCGACCTGGCCCAGTCATGGGAGCTTCTCGATGGCGGCCTGACGCTGGTCGTCAAGCTCAAGCCAGAGGCGAAGTGGGACCCGCGGCCTCCGACCAACGGCCGCGCCGTCACCGCCCGGGACGTCGTATTCAGCTGGAACAAGTACGAGACGGTCGGCCGGACCAGGGCGCGCCTCGCAAACAAGGCCAACCCCGATGCCCCCGTAATGTCCGCGACCGCGATCGACGAGCGGACGGTGCAGTTCAGGCTCGCATTCCCCTTCGCGATCCTGGAACCGCTGCTGGCTTCGAACGAAGACCTCTACATCCAGCCGCAGGAAGCGGATGGCGGCTTCGACCCGAAATCGACCGTGCGCGGCTCCGGCGCCTACATGGTCACGAACTACCAGCAGTCGCTCTCGCTCTCCTATCGCAAGAACCCGAACTGGTACCGCAAGGACCTCCCCTTCGTCGACGGGTACGACATCTACATCCTGCCGGAGTACGCGGCCGCGGTGTCCCAGTTCCGGGCCGGGACGATCTTCACCAGCGTGGTGCGGCAGGAGGACGTGGTCCAGACGAAGAAGGACATCCCGGAGCTCCTGCTCAGGCTTTCGGAATCGCTAAGCACGATCTGGCGGCGGGCTCACTTCGGCTGGAACCATCCTGACAACAAGATGTTCCTGGACGAGCGCGTCCGCCGGGCGATGTCCATGTCCTGGGACCGCGACAGCTTCGACCGCATCTTCGGCAACGCCGACCAGTTCGAGGCCGAAGGGCTGCCCTTCTCCAACCGCTGGTCCTCTCACATTACGGGAGGCTGGGACGGGTGGTGGATCGACCCGAAAGACCCGAAGGAATTCGGGTCCGCCTCGAAGTGGTTCCAGCACGACATTGCCGAAGCGAAGAAGCTCCTGGCGGCTGCCGGCCACCCGAACGGCATCGACTCGGAGCTGAGCTACATCAGCGGCGCCTTCTACGGCACCGACTGGCAGAACCGCTGGGAAGTCCTCAGTGGCATGATGCGCGAGGCAGGCATCCGCCTGCGCACCAACATCACCGACTACAACACGGAGCACCTGCCCATCTACTCGATCGGAAACCTCTTCAAAGGCATCTCGGCCAGCATCGCCTCGCCGACTTCGCATCCAATCGCGCACCTCACGCAGGAGTTCGCGCGTGTAGGGGCGCCGGTGGGGAGGGGCGCGGGCGGCCAGCCCGAGCCCGGGTACGTCGAGGGCCAGCCGCTGTCGGGCATCGACCCCAAGCTGAACGAGATGGCGGCGAGGCTCCGGCGCGAGCTCGACCACAAGAAGCAGGTCGAGCAGGTAAAGGACTACCAGCGCTATCTGGGCGACAAGATGTACGACATCCCGATGCCGGGATACAGCTACACGTACAGCCTCACCTGGCCCTTCGTCATGAACCTTGGTGTCTACCGGACGTGGGTCGCGACGGCGTCCGGGCCTCAGGAGGGGTCGCTCTACCTCTGGCTCGACCGGACGCACCCGAAGTTCAAGCAACTGTAGGGCGGGCCGCGGGAAATGGAGAACACATGAAGGGCATTACCGAGCGCCTCGCGGAGTTCGCCTCGTCGCTGGAGTTCGAGGACCTGCCGTCGGATGTCGTCCTGGGCGCCAAGCGCGCCCTCCTCGACACCATCGGGGTCATGCTAGCGGGCGTGCACGAAGAGGGAAGTGACATCGTCTTCGAGTACGCGCGCTCGCTGGCGGCGTCGCCGGAGGCCACTGTCGTAGGCTCCGGGCTCCGCACCTCGGCCGCCTATGCGGCGCTCAGCAACGGCGCCTTCGGCCACGCGCTCGACTTCGATGACGTCAACGGCAGCATGCGAGGGCATCCGAGCGTCCCGCTGGCGCCGGCCGTGCTCGCCATCGCCGAGAAGTTGGGGCTTTCCGGCCAGGCGGTGCTGACAGCGTTCGCGGGCGGCTTCGAAGTCGAGTGCAAGCTCGGGCGCGCCCTGGGCCCCAGCAGCTACCGCAGAGGCTGGCACGCTACTTCCGTGCTCGGCTCTCTAGGGGCGGCCGCCGCCTGCGCGAACCTCCTCGGCCTCGGTAGCGAGCGGACGCGCCACGCCCTCGGGATCGCCGCCTCCATGGCGTCGGGGAGCCGCCAGAACTTCGGCACCATGACGAAGCCGCTGCACGCCGGCCTCGCCGCCCGCGCCGGGGTCGAGTCCGCCTTGCTGGCCGCCGGGGGCTTCACGGCCGACCCGGAGATAGTGGAAGCGCCCCTCGGCTTCGGCGCCCTGTTCTCTCCCGCGGATGACTTCCGTCCGGAGGGCCTCGGCGACTTCGGGGAGCCGTGGGACATCGTGACGCCGGGGATCAGCGTGAAGAAGTACCCCTGCTGCTACATGACCCACCGGGCGCTGGACGCCACTCTGAAGGCATCAGGCGCGCGGCCGGTGGCCGGGGACGAAGTCAGTCAAATCATCGTGCGCGTCCCGGAAGGTTCCACCTCGGCGCTGATCCACCACAGGCCCCAGACGGGCCTGGAGGGCAAGTTCAGTCTGGAGTACTGCGTCGCCGCGGCGGTTCTGGACGGCGCGGTCCGCTTTCGCTCGTTCGAGGACGAGGCCGTGAGACGGCCGGAAGCGCAGGAGCTGCTGCGGCGCGTGGAGGTGGTATACGCGCCCCGGGAGGAGCGCGGACCGCAACCGGCGGCCGTGACCGTGCGCCTGCGCGACGGCAGCGAACTGAGCGGCGAGGTGTTCGTCGAGCATGGCAGCGCGGCGGACCCGCTGTCGTGGGAGGAGCTGGAGGCGAAGTATCGCGACTGCGCATCCAGGATCCTCCGGCAGGAGCAGGTCCAGGCCTCCTATGAGATGATCAGCCGGCTCGAATCGCTCAGGCGGGTCGAGGACCTGATGATGGCGCTGGCAGTGTCCGACTAGGACACCTCGGACGGCTACGGGAGCTCAGGCAGGGCAGGAGTATCAATGGCTCAGAATGACTATGACGTGATCGTGGTGGGGGCTGGAAACGCTGCCCTCACGGCCGCATGGGCGGCGAAGCAGGAGGGGGCGAACGTCGTCGTCCTCGAGAAGGCGCCGGTCGCCCTGCGCGGCGGGAACACGCGCTTTACGACGGGCGCGGTGCGCTTCGCCTACAACTCCTTCGAAGACGTTGCGGCGCTGATGCCAGACCTCAGCCCGGCGGAGGCCGAGGCTCTCGAGGTGATCCCCTACACCAAGGACGACTTCTACAACGACCTGATGCGAGTCACAGAGGGCCTCGCCGACCCGGAGCTGAGCGAGCTGCTGGTCACGCAGTCCTATCCGACCGTGCGCTGGATGACGGATATGGGCATGCAGTGGGAATTCGGCCAGATCCGGAGGGCGATGGAGCACGGG
This sequence comes from Dehalococcoidia bacterium, assembly GCA_035574915.1. Lineage (NCBI taxonomy): Bacteria > Bacillati > Chloroflexota > Dehalococcoidia > Dehalococcoidia bacterium. Next base: position 11,506 of record DATLYJ010000081.1, read on the forward strand.
CGCCGGGCGCGGATCAACTCCATGATCCGGTCGAAGGGCGCCGGCCTGGGCATGAGCGAGTGCCAGTTCGAGATCACCGAGCGCCTCGGCATCCCGGTGCATTACGAGGCCAAGGGCATGAAGCTGGTCACCGACGACAGCCTCAATGTGACCGGCATAAAGGTGCGCTACCCCGACGGCGTGCGTGACCTGCACGCGGCATCGATCGTGCTGGCCTGCGGCGGCTTCGAGGCGAACAAGGAGCTGCGCGTCCGCTACATGGGGCCGAAGTGGGACGAGGTGGTGGTGCGCGGCACGAAGTACAACACCGGCGAGGGGCTGATGATGGCCATCGAGCTCGGCGCGCAACCTATCGGCCAGTGGAGCTTCGGCCACACGACGCCGGTCGACGCGAACTCGCCGAAATTCGGCTCGCTGGAGCTCACGGACCACACGCGCCGGGCATCGTACATGTACGGGATCATGGTGAACGAGAACTGCGAGCGCTTCGCGGACGAGGGCGAGGACTTCATGCCCTACACCTACGCGAAGTACGGCAGCCTGGTGCAGGACCAGCCCCACCGGCTAGCTTTCCAGATCTTCGACCAGAAGGGCATCCCCCACATCGAGACCCTGTACTACGCCACCGGCGTGCCGGTGGAGGCCGACACGATCGAAGAGCTCGCCGAAGGACTGGGGCTCGACCCGGCGAAGCTCTCGAAGGTGGTGGAAGAGTACAACGCCTCTTGCGACGACTCCACGGAGTTCCGGGTCGGGGTGAAGGACGGAAAGCGCACCTACGGCCTTCAGCCTGATAAGACGAACTGGGCCCAGAAGCTGGACACCCCGCCGTACGTCGGCTACCCGGTGACCGCCGGACTGACATTCACGTACGGCGGCGTGAAGATCAACCGCCGCGGGGAGGTGGTCGACACGGAGGACAACGTGATCCCCGGCCTCTATGCCGCGGGCGAGCTCACGGGCGGCTTCTTCTACTTCAACTACCCCGGCGCCTCCGGCCTCATGCGCGGCGCCGTAACGGGGCGCATAGCCGGCACCAACGCAGCAAGGCGCGCCCTGGGGAGGGAGCCCTGGACACCTTAGTCTGCGTGAAGGCGGTCGAACGCGAACCGCCGCGAGCACGCGATGGGCCAGCGGGCCCGGCCTTCGAGCGCGCGAGCGCCGCCCCGATCATCAACGAGTGCGACGACTACGCCATCGACGAGGCCGTCCGGCTGAAGAGGACGCTAAGCGGCAGGGTGCGCGCCCTCACGGTCGGGCCGCTGCGGGCGAGCGAGGTCCTCTACCAGGCCGTCGCGAAGGGTTGTGACGACGCCGTGCGCATCGACTGCGACACGGACGACCCGCTGACGGTCGCGCGCCTGATCGCCGCCTACGTGCGCGAGAACGCCTTCGACCTCGTGCTGACGGGCGTCGAGTCACGGGACGAGATGGCGTCGGCAGTGGCGCCGGCTGTGGCTGCCCTGCTCGACCGGCCCTTCGCGATGTCCGTGACGGCAATAGAGCCGGCGGAAGGGGCGCTCGTGGTGGACAAGGAGATGGGAGGCGGACACTTCCAGCGGCTGTTGCTGCGCCTCCCGGCCGTAGTCGCGGTCCAATCCGGCATCTGCCGCCTGACCTACGCCCCCACGGCGAAGGTGCTCCAGGCGCGCCGGATGCCGCCGCGCAGCATCCAGCCCGCAGCACTGGGAGTCGACGCCGGCCGGACCGTGCTTGCGAGCATCGGCGCGCCGGCAAAGCTGCGGGTGGCTGAGATGCTGTCGGGACGCCCGGAAGAGGTGGCGGCGGCGCTCCTCGACCTCATCGAAGGGGCACTACGAGGATGACAGCCCTCGACATCCTGGTCGTCGCCGAGCATCGCGCCGCGGAGGTGGAGCCGGTGACGCACCAGCTCGTCGCGCTGGCGCGGGCCGTTTCGCCCGGCGCGCGCGTCTCCCTGCTTGCCCTGCAGGGGCCTGGAGCGGGAGTCGCAGCAGCTCTGACCCGGGCGGGCGCGCACCGCCTCCTGGTCTGCGAGCACGAAGCCCTGGCGAGCTACAACCCCGAGGCGTACTGTCGCACCGTCGAGGACGTAGCGCGGCGGCTATCGCCCGACCTGCTGGTCTGCGGGCACACCTTCCAGGGCATGGAAGTCGGGCCGTGGGTCGCCGCCAGGCTCGGCCGGCCACTCGCATCGAACTGCGTCGAGGTCTGCGTGCGCGACGGGAGGCTGGCCGCGGAGAGGCTGGTCTATGGCGGCGCCTGGCAGGTCGGCCTGTCCCTGGCGCTGCCGGCGGTCGTCACCCTTGCGCGCAGAGGAGCGCCGGCGAAGCAGGAAGCGCACGAGGCGGACATCGAGCGCGTCGAGCTGCCTGACCTTGACGGGCTGGCCACGGAGGTAGTCGACTCGATAGCGCCTCAGATGGGCGAGGGGGACATCACGCGTTCCGATGTCGTCGTCGGCGTGGGTCGCGGGATCAGGGACCCGGCGAACCTGGCGCTGATCGAGGAGCTGGCGCACGTCCTGGGGGGTGTCGTCGCCTGCTCGCGCCCGCTGGTCGACCTCGAGTGGATGCCGCACGAGCGCCAGGTCGGCGCCTCCGGGCGCGAGATCAACGCGCGAGTCTACCTGGCCTGTGGCATCTCGGGTGCGGCGCAGCACCTCGCCGGCATCGGAGGCGTGCAGACGGTCATCGCGATTAACAAGGACGCTTCGGCGCCGATTTTCGGCATGAGCCACGTCGGCGTTGTCGGCGACCTGTTCGAGGTCGTGCCGGCGCTGATCGCCGAGGCCCGGAAGCGCCGCGGGAGTCTCGTGTCAACGCATGAGGGCTGAGTCATGGGCATGACGATTGCAGAGAAGATCCTGGCGAGGCACGCCGGCCGTGACGTCGTGAAGCCGGGTGAGTACGTGTGGTGCGACGTCGACGGCACCGGGCTCATCGGGCCGCCCTCCGGCCTCGAGGCGCTGGGGGTGGAGAAGGTCTACGACCCGGAGAAGGTGTGGATGGTGGACGACCACTTCGCGCCGGCGCCCACGCCCGCCCGTGCCCAGACGACGAAAGAGATGCGCCGGCTGGCGGAGAAGTACCAGCTCAACCACTGGTTCGAGTACGGCCGCCATGGCATCCTCCACCAGCTGTTTCCCGAGAACGGCTACTGCGTCCCCGGCGACCTCATCGTCAGCATCGACTCGCACTCCACCAGCTACGGCTGCTTCAACGCCATGGGCGTGCCGATCATGGAGGAGCTGACGTACGTGGTGGTCACCGGCCGCCTGTGGATGCGGGTGCCGGAGACCATCCGCTTCAACATCGTCGGCAAGCTCCCGGAGTGGTGCGTCGGCAAGGACATCATCCTGAAGATCGCAGGCGATTACGGCACAGACTGCGCCATCTACAAGAGCATCGAGTTCGGCGGGCCGGTGGTTAGCCAGCTCAGTCTCGGCAGCCGCTTCTCGATGTCGAACATGGGCGTCGAGCTGGGCGCGAAGTGCGCCATTTTCGAGTGCGATGACGTGACCCTGGAGTGGCTAAAGGGCCGCATATGGCGCGAGCCTAACCCTGCCAGCCCGGACCCGGACGCCGTCTACGAGGCCGTCTACGATGTGGACGTGACGGGCATGGCGCCGCAGGTCGCCTGCCCGCACGACCCGGGCAACGTCAAGCCGGCCGACGAGGTCGAGGCGATGCGAGTCCGGGTCGACCAGGCGTTCCTCGGGTCGTGCACGAACGGCCGCACCGAGGACTACGCGATGGCCGCTAAGGTGCTCAAGGGCAAGAAGATTGCGCCCTGGGTGCGCTGCATCGTGACGCCGGCTTCGCAGGCGATCTGGCTGGAGTGCGCGAAGAACGGCATCTGGGAAACGCTGGCCGAAGCCGGCTGCATGATTACGGCGTCTACCTGCGGGCCCTGCGCCGGCGCCCACCAGGGCCTCCTCGGCGACGGCGAGGTCTGCATCGGCACGAACAACCGCAATTTCCAGGGGCGCATGGGGTCGCCGGAGTCACTGGTGTACCTTGCTTCGCCGGCGACGGTCGCGGCCTCGGCGCTCACGGGCTACGTCACGGACCCGCGGCCGTACCTGTAAGGCCGGCGCGGAGTCCTGCATGGCCGTCGAAGGGGAGAAGACCCTCATCTCGAGACCAGGAGCGAGGCAATGAGCACGATGGAGTTCACAGGCAAGGTCTGGATGTTCGGCGACAACATCAGCACCGACCTCATCCAGCCCGCCGACGTAACCTGGGGCCACGTGCGCGGGCCCGAGCGCCTCAAGTACTGCATGCGCGCCAACCGCCCGGGTTGGGCCGAGCAGGTCAGCCAGGGCGATATCGTCGTCGCGGGCAAGAACTTCGGCTGCGGCTCGAGCAGGCCGGCGGCGCGCATGCTGCGCGACCTCGGCATCACCTGCGTGGTCGCGGAGTCGGTATCACGCCTGTTCCTGCGCAACTCGGTGAACATCGGCTTCCCGGCGCTGATCTGTCCCGGGATCACGGGCCTGGTCGAGGAGGGCGACCAACTCTACGTGAACGTCGATACCGGCGAGGTGCGCAATCTGCGCACGGGCGGGTCGCTGACCGCCGAGGGCTTCCCGGAGGGCAGCCCGCCGTACGAGATCCTGCGCGCCGGCGGCCTGCAGCCCCTGCTGCGAAAGATGCTGGAGGAGCAGGGCATCAAGCCGCCGCCTGAGCGCCAGTTCCCGGCGGACACGCGGCCGACGCCAGTGCCGCAGAACTTCTAGCGTGACGAAGCGCGTCTGCGTCATCCCCGGCGACGACGCCGCCCCCGAGGCGGTCCTCCCCGCCCTGGGCGTCCTGAAGGCCATGGAGCTCGACATCGAGTACGTCGAGCTGCCTTCGGGAGAGGAGGGGCAGGCCAGGCATGGCGAGCGCTGGGCGCAGGTATGCCGCGAGGCGATCGACTCCTGCGACACTACCCTCTTCGGCTCGACCAGCGGCAAGACCCCGGCGCTGGGCTACCTGCGCTGGCAGAAGGGCACCTATGCGAACTTGCGTCCGGTGAAGTACATCGCCGGCGCGAAGAGCCCGCTGGCCCATCCCGAGGGCATCGACTTCGTCATCGTCCGCGAGAACATGGAGGACATGTACGTGGGCGTCGAAGGCGAGCTCGATGTGCTGAAGCCGCTGGGCCTCGTGAACCGTCTCACGCGCCGGCCGATACCGGAGGAGGGCGGCCGCTTTGCTCTCAAGGTGATCACGGAAGAGAACACGAGGCGCATCGCCGAGTTTGCCTGCCGGCTGGCGCTGCGACGCAAGGCCGAGGGTAAGCCCGGCCGCCTCACGGTGGCCTGCAAGTACAACATGCTGCCGCAGAGCGACGGCCTGTTCCGCCGCGTCGCCAGCGAGGTCGCGAAGGCGTATCCGGAGGTCGAATACGAAGACTACATAGTCGATGACTTCGCCCGGCGCATCGTTGCCTCGCCGCATGACCTGGACGTGGTGCTTCTGCCCAACCTCTACGGGGACATCCTCTCGGACGAGGCCTCGGCCCTCGTTGGCGGCCTCGGCGTTGCGCCCAGCGCCTGCTACAGCGACGACTTCGCCTACTTCGAGCCGGTGCACGGCACCGCACCCGACATCGTAGGTAAGCGCATCATCAACCCCACGGCGACGCTGCTCTCCGCGGCGATGATGCTAGAGCACCTTGGTCTACGGGAGGAGGCGTCCGCGCTCGAGCGCGCCGTCGCCGCCGTGTACGCGGAGGGCCGGGTGCTGACGCCCGATCAGGGCGGCACGGCCACGAGCGACGAGTTCTGCGCCGCCGTGCGCCAGAAACTCGGCTAAGCACGCGGCGGCCATCGGCCGTCCTCGAGAGGCGGATGGGAGCAGCCCCTGGCGTGGCCCCAGTTGGTGGCGGGAGCTGGGCCCCGCCGACCAGGCGCCGCCGCGCTACTTCACGCCGTGGCTATTCCAACTGGGGCTTCCTGCCCATGTTTGCGCCATGGCTCCGGATAACTGGCCCGCCGGTCTCGGCCCGCCCGATTCGATGGACAGCACCATCGTTTCCCCGTGGGGACCGCGTGGGACGCGATCAACAAAGTGTCAACCCTTAGGAAATGTCTCCTCGCTAGACTGCGGCCGGCTTCAATCCAGTCTCGCGCGAGTGTGCCTCCGTGAATCCAAGGCGGAGAGCGGACCGGTCAAGAGTTGGCGGGGCCAACCGACAGCGGCTACGCCAGCCTCCCGGGCTGGAACCCGCGGTCCCCAGAACGCCCAACCTGGCTTTCGCCGGGCGGGGGGCGCGAGACCTGCAGCGGGCGCTGGGAAACGCTGAGTTCGCCCGATTCCTTACCTCGGGGCGGGCCATCCTGCGCCCGGACCCTGCTCAAGGCGCCGGCAGCAAGGCCCCGGGCGCCGATGCAACTCCTGGTCCTTCAGCGCGAGGAAGCGCCCGAAGACCTTGCGGCGGAGATTTACGACTCTCTGAATTGGAGTAACGACGTGCCGGGAGTGATGAGCGCGCTACGGCGCGCGCACCCGGACCGCTACAACGTACAAAGCGCCTTCGAGGCGGAGCATGGCTCGATCTGGAGCTACCTCAAGGACCAGCTCTCAATCGAGCAGGTTATCGATGCCTACGCCTACTTCTTGCATGGGCACAAGCACGACCTGCATGTCGCCCTTGCCCGCGCCATCCTGCCGTCCGGGACACGCGATGCCGAGATACACCGGATCCTCGCTTCGGTCCCTGTAGCCAACCGCCCCGCGCTTGCGGAGCAGTACGAGGCAGACTACTGGGACCTGGGTGAAGGCACTCTGCGCGCCGACTTGATCAATGACCAGTCAGGCTGGGAACTGGAAAAGTCGCTCTCCCTCCTAGACCACGCCACAACTGAAGCCGAGCAACTCTACTTTGACAGCGTGGCTATCACGGGCACTAACACCGACGCGGTGATTGGAAGGCTCCAGCGCATCGCTGCCTCGGACGACCCGAACGCCTTCGCGAGGCTGGAGGAAGAGTGGGACCGCTTCGTGAAGACGGACGAGGGCTGGAACGTGAGCCGCCCCTCCGACCTGTTCGAAGATGCCGCGGGCGTGGACCTGCGAACCGCGATCGAGAGCGAGCTCTCCGGCGAGGATGCGGGTTTCGCGCTGGCCGCCATTGACAACGGGCGCCTGCGTTCGGAGAGCGCTGCCGGTGCAGCGCCGACCGGGACCGAGGGGGCAGCGGGCACGGCCGCGCTCACGCCGGAGCAGGTTTTTGCGGACGAGGAGTTGCGCCTCCAAATGCATATGGCCTACCTGCGCGCAGCCGCCGAAGGGGCTCTGCCGGCTGGAGAGGCCCGGCCAGGAGAAGCCGGACCCGTAGATTCTCGAGCCCCTCTTCATCCATCTCGTCGTTGACGATGGGGCGGATCATGTCCTGAGCCGCCTGCCACTCGCTGCGATAGGTCTCGGCGAGGTCGGCTCGGCCCTCTGCCTCAGCGCGGCGGATGCGCGCGCTCCAGATTTGCTGGATCGCCTCGACCGCACTGAACAGTGAGTTTCAATCCATTCGTGGCCCAGAGGGTCACTTCGGGCACGCCTTTCCGTCGCTCGGCGGTCCTCCTTAACCGTGACTATTCCGACAGCGAAAAGGGAGCCCATCGGCTGAAGATCGAGTTCGACGAGGGCACGGGTAACGATGACTGCGGCCGGGCGCTGGCGTTCCTCAAGTCGCCTGGCCTGGATGCCGCCCGCCGCAACCAGATCATCTCGACCTTCGTGTCCATCCAGGGGCTTGGAGACCGTCCCGAAGAGAGCGATATCGAGAAGCTCCTGGGTTGGGTAAGCGAGCGCTACGAGGAGTCGTCGGCCACCTGGGAGATGCGCGACTTCCTGGCTCCCGCCTCCACTCCCGAGGAACTGCTGGAACGCGCCGAGGGCCGTCACGAGGCCGCGCACAGCGGTCTGCTGGACGAGGCTCTGACCGACTTCTCCCGTGACTGGGGTCACCTGACCGGGGAAGACACGGTCGAGGTCGAGCAGGAGTCGCTGGAGCGGCTTCGATTTATGGTTACGACCGCCACGCCAGCCGAGCTGGAAGGGATGATGGCCCTCACCGGCAAGACGTCCCTGAACGAACTGGCGGCATTCGAGTATGGCCAGTACCTGGAACGGCTGCAGGAACTCCGCGAGCTGAAGGCGGCAATCGCCGAGGGGCTCTCCAAAGCTGTGGAGCTGCTGGCCGCCGCCGCGCTCACGGTGGCGACAGGCGGGGCGGCGAGCGCGTCCATGGCGGTGGCTATCGGCGCCGCCATCGCTGGGATGTTCGCTCGAGAGGCGCTCCTCGGGAGGGAATACGAACTTGTCAGCGAAGAAAACGCGAAGGCGCTGATCGTCGCCGCGGCCAGCGCCGGCGTTGGAACGGCCATCGGCCCGGCAGCAGAAGGACTCAAGGCTATGGAGCGGCTGGGTACTGCGCGCGGCTTCCTGGCGGGTGCCTTGACGGAGGGCGCGAAGGCGGTGACCACCGAAACCTTGTCCGCGGCCCTTTCGGATGCGAGGCTGACGGAGGATGCCTTCGCGGACATCGTCGTGCGGACCGTGGGCAATACGCTCGCGGGGGGCGTGTCCGGCCGAATGACGCTGGGGCTCGAAGACATCCCCATCCGCGATCGCATCCTGCCGACGCTGCAGGCGCAGGCAGTAAGCAGCATGGTGTCGGGGACCGCGGATGAGGTCGCCGCATTCAGCGGCCGCGGCGACATGAGTGCAGGTCAGTTTATCGGCAGGCTAGGCGCGCGGTTTGCGCGGTCACTGGGAGAGGCGACGATCGGGACCCTAGGAGAGATCGGCGCCGCCAGCGGCGGCGCCGGGCCCGAGGCCGAGGGAGGCGAAACGTCAGGGCCGGAGGAGACGGGCGCGTCCGGTGGAGGTGGCGAGGGCGCCGATGGCGAGGCCGGCGCCCCTGCTGCAAGCGAGACAGACACCGGCACGGCCCCCTTGCCGGTAGAGCCGGTCATGGCTGCCGAGGGCGTACCGGCTGGAACAGGAGACCCGGCCGCCGCTGCTGAGGCCGCGCTCACCACCGCCCATGAAGAGGCGCCTCCCGGAGGCGGCGCAGGGGAACCACCGGACCGGTTGTTCCCCGGACTGAGTGAAGGAGAGTTTGACTTCACCGCGCTCGGGCCCCTGGACACGCGGCCGGCGCCCGACAGGTCCGAGCGGGCGGAGGTCGTGGGCGACCTTGACCGGACGAACCCTCTCGGCGCCTCAGGATTCATCGGTTCCACGGCCGGGGCGACACTCGGCGCGGGTGCGTTCGCGACGGAAGTGCGAACTGAGAGAGGTGATGTGGTGGACGCCGTGGTAAAGGTGCTGCCGGTAGATGCGCGCGACACTTTCGAGAGGGAGGTCGCGGGCGCAAAGGCGGCGGCGACCACGGGGATCGGCCCGCCCTTTTACGGCGTGGTGGAGGTCGAGGACGGCCTGGCGTTCGCAATGGGTCGGGTCCCAGGCGGTTTCACCGAGAATTATTCGCTGGAGGCTCCGGGCTCGCCGGGCCACGAGGCCGCTGCGACGGAGGCGGCGGCTGCCCTGTCGGCCCTGAGCGCCCAGGCGCCGCGTGATGTCCGCAACTACGCATCGGCGCTGGTACACCTCGGGTATTACTACAGTGGAGAGTGCCAGGGACTGATCGGGCCGGACGGCAGGTGGAGGCCCATTGACTTCTCAGGCATCAGCCCGCTCCCGTCCGACCCTGCTGCGCGCGAAGCAGCGCTCAGGGAGCATCACTCCAACATCGAGCATGAGGCCAGCGGCCTTGAGCGAGACCTCCGGGCCCGTTGAACAGGGCGCGGGTTGCGCACGTTGGTGTCACGGCGCGGCGAGCGGGCGTCTTGTCCGTGCGAGAGGGTGGTCCGGGCGGCGGCCAGTGGCGGCTGCCTGCAGATGAAAACACGGCGCCGATTCATGTCGCCCGCCCGGGGCCGATTCTGAATCTGGAGCCGTGCGCCTAATCGGTTGTGGAGCGGAAGACGAGATTCGAACTCGCGACCCCCTCCTTGGCAAGGAGGTGCTCTACCACTGAGCTACTTCCGCCTACGGACGAATTATAGGACGCTGGCGCGCCTTCGACCAGTCAAGTCCCGGCATGAGGATTTACATCTTCTTTGCAGCGCCTTAACGGCCGGGCTCGCGGCCGGCGGCTAAGCTCATTCCGTAGCTCCTGCGAGGTAAGGGGCCGAGAGGCCCCGCGGCGCGGGATCATCGGAGCGTTGGAAGCGTTACCATGGTGGGACGAGGCTGCGGCCTCGTCGGCGCGTTTGGAGGCGACCACTGCCGACGGTCAGGATTCCCGAGAGGTTGCGCATGCCGCTGGCCATGCTTGCTGGCTGCGCGCTCGCGCTGGCGGCGATGTTCACCTACCTGCAGCTCGACCCCCAGGAGGGCCGCTACGACGACGCCGACATACGCCGCCTGGCGAGCGAGCAGATCGCCTCCGTCACCCCAAGTCCCCCGATCGAGCCCCAGGTCTATGCGCTTGTCCGCCCGGCCGTGGTCCTGATTACGAAGGAGCAGAACGCGCTGGGCCCGAATCCCAGCCGCGGCCTCGGCGCGGGTGTCGTGTTCGACCTGAATGGCAGCATCCTCACGGCCTACCACGTCGTCGCCGGGGCGGACACGGTAACGGTCCGCTTCCACGACGGCACGACTACCACGGGCACGGTCACGCAGAAGCAGCCGGAGCGCGACCTGGCCGTCGTCCAGGTGGCGCGGCTGCCGAACAGCGTCCAGCCCGCGGTGCTCGGAGGCGGCGTCTCCCAGGGGACACGGGTGATGGCCATCGGCGCGCCCTTCGGGCTGGAGGGCAGCGCCTCCCTGGGCATCGTCAGCGGCCTCAACCGCCGCTTCACGGTCGAGGAGACCGGCCAGGTCCTCGATAACATGATCCAGTTCGACGCCGCGGTGAACCCCGGAAACTCAGGCGGCCCCCTGGTCAACATGAACGGCCAGGTCGTAGGCATCGTGACCGGCATCATCAACCCCACAGGGAGCAGTGTCTTCATCGGGCTCGGCTTCGCGGTGCCGATCCAGGCGGCATCCGGCATCGTCGCACCGGTCGACTGAGCCAGGACCGCGGGCCGTCAAGGCCGCAACAGGAGGACCAATGACAAGCGAGGCAACGCCGCAGACCCAGGAACCGCAGTCGCCCATCGAGCAGGTGCTGTTCGAGGTCAAGCGCGTCATCGTTGGCCAGGAGGCGCTGCTCGAGCGCATGCTGGTGGCGCTGCTCGCGCGCGGGCACATCCTCGTCGAGGGCGTCCCTGGCCTGGCGAAGACGCTGGCAATCCGGACCGTCGCGCAGGTCATCGGCGGCACCTTCGACCGCATTCAGTTCACGCCAGACCTGGTGCCGGCGGACCTGATAGGTACGCGCATCTACAACCAGAAGACGGGCGAGTTCACGACGTCGCTTGGCCCCGTCTTCACCAACCTTCTCCTGGCGGACGAGATCAACCGCGCGCCGGCCAAGGTGCAGTCGGCCCTGCTCGAGGTGATGCAGGAGCGCCAGGTCACCATCGGCCGCGACACGCACGAGGTGCCCGACCCCTTCCTGGTGCTCGCGACCCAGAACCCGATCGAGACGGAGGGCACCTACGCCCTGCCCGAGGCCCAGGTCGACCGCTTCATGATGAAGGTGCTGGTCGACTACCCGAGCGAACGCGAGGAGCTGGTGATCGTCGAGCGGATGGCCCGGGGCCTGGACCAGGTCCGGCAGATCATTACCGCCGATGACCTGCTGCGGATGCAGCGTGAAGCCGACGCAGTTTACGTCGACCCGCAGATCATGGAGTACGCCGTGCAGATGGTCGGCGCCACCCGCCGGCCGGCGGAGTATGGCGCCGGCGACGTCAAGCATTACATAGCCTTCGGCGCCAGCCCGCGCGCCTCGATCAACCTCGTCCTCGGCGCCCGCGCCCTGGCGATGCTCCGCGGCCGCGACTATGTCGTCCCCGGTGACATCGCCGATCTTGCGCCAGACGTCCTGCGCCACCGCGTCGTCCTCTCCTACGAGGCGCTCGCGGACAACGTCACGCCGGACGCCGTGATCAGGCGGATCATGGACGTCGTCGCCCGCCCTGCCCGGCCGATGATGGAGCGGGGGCAGGGCCCGGCCGCTACCGGCGGCCAGGCGCCGCCTACCCCGGCCCACATGCCCGCTAAGGACTGGCGGACGGCATGACATCGGTGCCGCTCCCGGAGCAAGCCCGAGCGCGGACGAATGCGGAGGCGGTGTTGAAGCGCCTCGACTGGTACGTCGTGCGCCGGCTGGACGGCATGCTCCAGGGCGACTACCGCTCACTCTTCTTCGGCCACGGGCTCGACCTCGCCGAGGTGCGCGAATACCAGCCCGAGGACGACGTGCGCTACATGGACTGGAACGTCACTGCCCGCATGGGCGAGCCCTACGTCCGCCAGTACATGGAGGACCGCGAGATCACGGCCTGGCTGCTCCTGGACCTCTCCGGCTCCATCGACTTCGGTACGGCCCTGATGCGCAAGCGCGACCTCGTGCATGACTTCGCCGCCGTCCTGGCCCGGCTGCTTACGCGTCACGGGAACCGCGTTGGCGCCATCCTGTTCTCCGGCCAGATCGACGAGGTGGTGCCGCCTCGCGGGGGCGCGCTGCAGGCCCTGCGCCTGATCCATCAGATCTCTCGCCCCGACCGGCGTTCGACGCCCGGGGCCACGAACTTGGCGGAAGTGCTCGACCAGGCAGGCAAGACCTTGCGGCGGCGGTCGCTGGTCTTCGTCGTCTCGGACTTCATTTCCGCTCCCGGCTGGGAGCAGTCCCTGAGCCGGCTCGCGCGGCGCCATGAGGTCGTCGCCGTGTGGGTGCGTGACCCGCGCGAGGAGGAGATCCCGGACATCGGCCCGGTGGTGATGCAGGACGCGGAGACCGGGGAGCAGATTTACGTGGAGACGCAGGACCGGAAGTTTCGCGACCGCTTTCGCGCGCTTGTCGAAGAGCGCCGGCGGCACATCGAGCGCACATTCTCCCGCCACGGCATCGACGCCCTCCTCCTGAGCACGGAGGGCGACCTGGTGCGGGACCTGGGGCGATTCGTGCTGTTGCGGCGCCAGAGCCGTCAGCGCCAGGGCGCCGGTTACCTGCGGGCCGCGGGAGTCGCTTCGTGAAACAGTCGCGCATCGGGGGTGGGCAATGCTGATCACCTGGCCGTGGTCTATCGATTCCTTTGGCCTGCAGGCCCCGGAAGCGCTGGTCTTCCTGCTGCTGCTGCCGGTCGTCGTGGGCGCCTACGTGCTGATGCAGCTATCGCGCCGCAAGTACGCCGTGCGTTACGCCAGTGTCTCGCTGCTCCGCGAGGCGGTGGGTAAGGGCCCGGGAATAAGACGCCACATCCCGGCGGCGCTCTACCTGGTGGCGCTCGGGGCGATGATCTTTGCCCTTTCGCGCCCCAAGGGCATCGTCGAGAACGCTTTCGATACCGGCACCGTGATCCTCGCGATCGACGTTTCCGGCTCGATGTGGGCGGAGGACGTTGCGCCGAACAGGATGGAAGCTACGAAGGCGGCGGTGAAAGAGTTCGTGAAGAAGCAGCCGAAGGGCGTCGAGATCGGCATCGTCTCCTTCAGCGACTTCGGCATCCTTTCCCAGGCGCCGACGCGCGACAAGCGCGCCGTCAACAAGGCGGTCGACCGCCTGCAGCCGCAGCGCGGCACGAACATCGGCGGAGGACTGCAGGCCGCCCTCGACGCCATCTATGAGGGCGCGGACACCCCACGGCCGGGTGCCCAGAACCGCTCGCCCTTCGCCCCGGTGCAACCTACGCCAGTGCGCCCGGCGGCGTCCGGCGCGCCGCCAGCGGCGACGATAGTGCTGCTGTCCGACGGCCAGAGCAACACGGGACCTTCACCGCTGGCCGTGGCCGAAGAAGCCGTGGCCGCTGGCATCAAGGTCTTCACGATCGGCATAGGCACGCCCCAGGGTACTGTGCTCCGGATCCAGGGCCGGAACGTCTTCACCAGGCTGGACGAAGAGACACTGCAGGCGATTGCCGACGCGACCGGCGGCAAGTACCTGAGCGCGCAGGACGAGAAACAGCTGGCGAACGTCTACGACGAGCTGGCGCGCGAGCGCCAGAGCGAGCCTCAGGAACGCGACCTTACGTACTACGTGACCGGGGTCGCGCTCCTGTTCTCGCTGGTGGCGGGAGGCTTCTCCCTGGCATGGTTCAACCGCCTGCCCTGAGCGGGCGAGGCGGTCGAGGCGGAGGGCGAGCGGCGAGCTCGACCTCCGCCGTCAAATGTGCATGCCGCGGTCGCCGGCCACGAGGCGATAGGCGAGGAGCAGGAGCATAGACCCGAGGACGGCGAGCACGATGGTGCCCAGGTCGAAGTCGTCGACACCGGTGCCGACGCCGAGCGCCACGGACAGGAAGCCGCCTACGATGGCCCCGGCGATGCCGAGCAGGACCGTGAGGATGATGCCGCCCGGGTCGTCACCGGGCATGAGAGCCTTCGCGATTAGGCCGGCGATGAGGCCAACGACAATCCAGGCAAGTATGGTCATGGACTCCCTTCCTTCTTCGGTCCAATAGTGGCAGGCCGGACTGCCGGCCCCCGTAAAAGGCCGCAGACCCGGCTTTTCAGGCGCGTTTCAAGACTGGGTGAGTGATCGGATTCAGGCAGCGGCCGCGTGAAAGCGGGCCGGCATGACCCTGTCCCGTCCGCTCTCTTTGGCCAGGTACAGGGCCTGGTCCGCCAGTTGGAAGAGGGAGTCCGGGTGCGGATAGCAGGCCAGGCTCGCCTCCGCAACCCCGGCGCTGAGGGTTATCCTCCAGACAGCGGACGCGCCACGCGGTACGAACGCCGAGCTGGACAGGGATGACCGGAAGCGCTCCGCGAAGGCGAGACCGCCGTCCATCGAGGTGACGGGCAGTATGAACAGGAATTCGTCGCCGCCCCAGCGACCGACGAAGTCGGACTCTCGACAGCTCTCTCGCGCCACCTCGGCGGCGTGCTTGATCGCGTCGTCGCCTGCCGCATGCCCGTACGTGTCGTTGATGTCCTTGAAGTGGTCGAGGTCTGCCATGACGACAGCGACGGGCTCGGCATAGCGCTGGGCGCGCGCGCATTCCGCGCGCAGGACTTCCTCGATGTAGCGCCGGTTAGGTATGCCGGTCAGGCCGTCGGTGCGCGCCAGGAAGTGTTGTATGCGGCTGGCCTCTTCCAGCTCCTGGTAAAGACGGAGGCCTTTGATCGTGGTGGCAGCCTGCGAGACCAGGTCCGTGAGGAAGTCGACTTCAGGCCCCTCGAAGGTGCGGCGAAGCGTGCTCGAGAAGACAACGAAGCCGAGCATCTTATCCTGGAAGAACATTGGCAGGATGGCCTGAGAGCTGAGATGGGCGCGCTGGAAGTACGCCGTGACGTCCGGCGTGTCGTCCGGGTCCGGTTCCATGAGGTCGGGTCGCAGGATCGGCCGGCGAGAGTGGTTCAAGCGGCGGGCAATGTTCAGCCAGCGCTTGTTGCCGCGCAGGCCCATGGCCGCAGTCTGCGTCGAGGAATGGCGAGCAAGGTTGACCGCGCGGTCGTGGATCCAGGTGCAGGCCTCGTCCACCACCAGGATCTGGACCCAATCGAACCCCGAGGCGTCCGCCAGGGCGGTGCACACGGCCTCGAGCACGTTGTCGACCGTCGATGCCTCGCTGAAGGCGCGCGCCACTTCCGCGAGCGCCCTCAATTGCTCCCGCTGTCGTGCCTGCCGGCGGCTATCGAGGACGGCGCAGACGAGCGAGGCGAGTATCGGACGGGCCGCCTCCAGGAAGGCGACCTCTTCCTCGCTCAACCCTTCGGGCCAGGGCCCGCGGACGACCAGCAGCTCGGAGTTGGACTCGTATCCCGGAAGGATGGTGGCAACATGAGTGCCGGCCGTCCCGGGCTGGAGCGCGACGCCTTGCGTGACGAGCCTGTTCTCGACCGCGAACACGGCGCCCAGGACGCTTATGTCAGCGGCGAGCTCCCGCCAGACGATCCAGTAACCCCTCTGCTTTATCTCGTACTGCTCGGGGTTCGAGTCATCGCCGAGCCGGGTGAAGTGCGGGTCGCCGGCGGCGATCACGTATGCTTCTTCGGCACGCAAGGCCTGGCGCACGGTCTCCGTGGCCTCGAGCACGACGTCGACGCCGGGACTTCGCCGCGCGGATATGCGCGAGAGCTTCGCGAGGTAGTCAAGCACCAACACGCCTCCCGGGCAGTGCCCAGTCCTAGATAAGATTCGGCTGGCGGAAGCCGTTATTTAGGCCAAAGACTGCCAAGATTAAGGACTCGCCAGGGATAAACCTGGGCGCGCCGGCCCTCAGCGGGAGAGCCGCTGGGCCGCGATTACTGCGGCGAGGATGGTCGCCATGTAGCCCCAGAAGTCGCCGGCGGGCAGGAGGGGCAGGCCAGCGACGGCGTTGTGGACCAGATATGCCAGCAGGACCCCGAACACGGCGCTCGCCTGAAGTGCGGGGCCGAGCTTGCGGTTGGTGGCGAGGCTCACGGCTTCGCCGATGGCGTAGCCGATCCCCATCGCCAGGAACAGGATGAAGAAGCCGACGAAACCGGTGCCCCGACCTGAGGTCATGAAGCCCCAGACGCCGCCCACTGCCAGGCCGGCCGCCGTGGCGGCAAGGAAGCCGCGCACGAGGAAGATCGGCTTGACGTCGAGCGTAGGGATGCGCCGCACGTTGGCGCAGGTGGGGCAGCGGGCGCCTACCGGCGTCTGGACCAGGCAACGCGGGCAAATTGGCGTGCCGCAGCGCCCGCAGAGTAGGGACGTCTCCACCTGGGGGTGGCGTGCGCAATAGACGACGCTCTCGCCTTCGGGCGTGGCGGGCGAAGTCAGATCGGGACGGCTGTCTTCAGCCAAGGCAATTCTTTCTCCACGAACTCGCGGATTGCCCAATCGGGCAGGGGGTTGTCCACCATGCCCGGCTCGCGCTCGTCGGGCCGGTCAAGGGCGTGGTAATCGCTGCCGCCGAGGGGCCGGACGCCATGGCGGCGGGCGAGTTCCAGCAACCGGGCAACCGTCGCGGCGTCGTAGGCCTTGTAGAAGACCTCCATGCCCGCAAGGCCCTCGGGCACCAGCTCGCGAAGGACAGCCTCGGCGTCGTTGACGAAGGTAGGGTGGGCGAGGACGGGCGCCGCGCCGAAGCGGCGGAGCGTCCGCACGGCCTCGACCGGCGTCATTTTCTCTCGCTCGACATATGCAGGGCCATTGCGGCCGATGTAGAGGTCGAAGGCCTCGGTGGTGTTTGCCACGTGGCCGGCCTCGACCATGGCCAGCGCGACATGCGGCCTCCCGATGCTGGCCTCGCCCGCGATCTCCTTTACTCGCTCCCAGCTCACCGGCTTCCCGAGCGCTGCTAGCTTTTCGACCATGAGGCGGCCTCGCTCGAAGCGGCCTTCCCTGAAGCGCTTGAGTGCGGCCTGGAGCTCGGGGTGGTCGGGCTCGGGCAGGTAGCCGAGGATATGCACCTCGCCGCCCTCGACGTCGGTGCTCAGCTCTACGCCGGGGACGAGCGTGAAGTCGGCGTAGCGGGCGGCGGCCCTGCGCGCCTCGTCGAGGCCTTCGGTGGAGTCGTGGTCCGTGAGGGCGAAGATCCGGACGCCGTTGCGGTAGGCGAGGTCCACCAGTTCCGACGGCGTCAGGCGGCCATCGGAGGCGGTGCTGTGGTTGTGGAAGTCTGCCTTAGCGCCCATCGCCCGCCTGCAGCACCGTCTCGCGGTCGATGCGCTGGATCGAGAGGGCGCGGCCGGCGGCCCCTTCGATTTCGATGAGCACGGCATTGAGCTTTACGTCGCGGCTGCGTTCCTCGACGGGCAGGCGGGTCGGCAGTTGCGTCAGGAAGAGGCGGTGCACGGCCTCCACCTCGAAGCCGATTACGCTGTCCCGGCTGCCTGTCATGCCCGTATCTGTGACGTAAGCGGTGCCCCCGGGCAAGAGCCGTTGGTCGGCGGTCGGGACGTGCGTGTGCGTGCCGACGACGGCGGCGACCCTCCCGTCCAGGTACCAACCCATGGCAACCTTCTCGCTCGTGGCCTCGGCGTGGAAGTCGACCAGGATGGGCGCGGGCAGGCCGTCCGCCAGGACCGCGTCGGCGGTGCGGAAGGGGCAGTCGATAGCCTGCATGAAGGTGCGCCCCTGGAGGTTCAGGACTGTCAGGCCCTTGTGAGTCACCCAGCCCCGGCCGGGGCTGCCGGGCGGGTAATTGGCCGGGCGGATGACAGGCTTATCGCTGTCCAGGAGCTCGATAATCTCCTTCTGGTCCCAGATGTGGTTGCCGGAAGAGATGATATCGACCCCGGCCTCGAACAGTTCGCGCGCGGTGCGGTCCGTGAGGCCGCGGCCGCCGGCGACGTTCTCGCCGTTGGCGACGACGACATCGAGCGCGAGCTCCTCCCGCAGAGGCGGCAGCAGCGCTTCCAGGGCCCTGCGACCCGGCTTCCCGACTACGTCACCGATGAAGAGGACGCGCAAACCTCACCTCTTTGCACCCTCTCCGCAGCAGACAGAGGGAACGCCTGGACGCGCCGCCTCGTTGGGAGCAGGGAGGTCCTCCCGGCTGGCCCGGGAGGACGCCTTCGAGCCAGTCGGGGACTTCCTCGCCAGAGGACCTCGGTCTGGCGGAGGATCTCCGCCGGGATCGCGGTTACGTGTATCGGGCTGTCGACCTCAATCATCAGGGATGCTTCGCGATAGTAGAAGGCGACCACGGACGGGTCAACGGCGCGCCGGCGGCGGGACCGATGGCGGCCGAGGTCACGGCCTGCGACGGGCTCGCAGAGGACCTGCCCGGCGCGAGTCGACGCCTGCCGGCGCTCCCTTGCGAGTGGCTTCAGGACAGGCGAACGGTCCGCCTGCGCGCGGCAAGGCCTAGCCATGGCCGACTCCGCGGCGCCGCGTCAGCAACTGCGGACTTCCCAGCACTCTGAAAGCCCCCTCTCCGCCGCGGAGAGAGGGCTGGGCTGAGGTCTCACCGGGCGTACTCGGTGGCGCGCGTCTCCCGGACGACGGTGAC
>DATLYJ010000082.1 GCA_035574915.1 Dehalococcoidia bacterium
GGCGCAGGTGAAGCAGCGCTCGCAGCTCCGCCGCCCCGACTGGCGCTGAGACGCCGCGGGAGGGCCGATGAACGGCTTCCAGTATCTGTTGTACGAGAAGCGCGACGACGGCGTCGCGTGGGTGACCCTCAACCGGCCCGAGGTACTGAACGCCGTCAACATGGCCATGCGGGACGAGCTGTGGGAGGTCTTCCACGCCCTTCGAGACGACCCCGACGTTCGCGTCGCCGTCTTCCGCGGGGCTGGCGACCGCGCCTTCTCGTCGGGCGCCGACATCAGCCAGTTCGGGACCGCCCCCTCGTACATCGAGGCCCGCCGCGCCCGCCGCGAGCGCGACCTCTGGGGCTTCCTGCTTTCCATCGACAAGCCCCTCATCGCCGCCGTGCACGGATGGGCGCTGGGCGCGGGCTGCGAGATGAGCCTCCTGTGCGACCTGCGGATCGCGTCCGAGGACGCCCGCTTCGGCCTGCCGGAGGTGTCCCTGGGGTACATCCCCTCCGCCGGCGGCACGCAGACGCTGCCCCGCACGATTCCGCCCGGCGTCGCCCTCGGCATGATCCTCTCGGGCGACCCCATCGACGCGCGGGAGGCGCTGCGGCTGGGGCTCGTGAACCGCGTCGTGCCGAAGGAGCGCCTGTTCGAGGAGGCGGACGCGTGGGCGCGGGCGCTGTCCGCAAAGCCCGCGCGGTCGCTCCGCTACATCAAGGAGGCGGTGCGCGAGGGACTCAGCCTGCCCCTCGCGGAGGGCCTCGCGCTGGAGATGCGGCTCGCCTCGCTCTGTCTCATCGGCCGCGACGAGACGGGCCGCGCGACCGAACGTGAGTGAGGGGAGGCGACCGGCGGGCCGCGCTCCCCTTACACCCGACGCTCTACCTGGGCCCCGCCTGGCGGGCCAGCGCCACCCCAACGCCCGCAACTGCGAGAGCCACCAGCATGGCGGCCAGCGCCGCTGCCGGCGCTCCACCGGAAGCATCTCCGCCTCCCGTCGGGGGAAGGCCGCTGACGCCCGGTTGGGGGACGGGCGGTCTGATGACGAACTCGGTGTCCCAGACCTCTGGCATGTCGGCGCCCCAGGTGCCGGCGAACAGAATGATTGACGAACCGTCCGGCAGCGCTAGCTCGATGCTCAATGCCTTCCCGGCTTCCGCGCAACCCGGCTGCGTTGCGGCGGACGGGATGGTGAACTCGGGGAGCGCGGCCTCGCCGCCGCCAGAAACGGCGTCAGTGATCGCGGGGGGCAGCGGAATCTCGAGGCACGTGCCTGCTGCGGTCCTCACGCGCAGCGTGGAGCCGCCGGGGATTTCCACTCCCCGGCCGTCGGCGGCGGCCTCCACCTTTAGCGTCGCTCGAACCTTCACGTCCCTTGCGGCCGGCGCTGGCGTCGGCCCGGCGGGCACTTCCGTGCCGGGCACGGCCGGCGAGGCCGTCGGCACGGGAGTCGTGTCGCCCTCCTGTGCGCGCACAGAGGAGAGGCCGAGCGCGCCAGCCAGGAGGATAGCGAGGGCTACGTTGGCTAATCTGGTCATGGGTAGCCTCCTTGTGCTAGTGGCCGTCCGCGCATGGGGATTCCTCGTCCTCGGCCCATGGGACGCCGGCCACGCTGAAGCGTGGCCTTCATCCAGGGGGAGAAGGGTACCCCCCATCGTTCGGTCCCGCCCCCGTCCTCACCGACCTCTTACCGATGAAGGGCAGGCTTCAGCCTGCCCGCCGGCACCTATGGAATGCCGGCCACGCTGAAGCGTGGCCTTCATCGAGGGGGAATGGTCCGGCCGCCATCACGCCCGGGGAATCCGCCATCCCTGAAGGCCACTCTTTAGGGTGGCCGTCGACCCATGGCTGGCCAGCCGCGTGCACCGTGGTCATGCTGAGGCCGAGCGAAACGAGGCCGAAGCATCTGTTTCCCCGGCGTACCACGACGCCCATCGACCGCGGGCCTTCGCGGGCGCACGGCAGGCGCCCGCCGAAGTAGGGAGACGTTCGGGTCGGGGAGAGGAGATGCTTCGTCGGCCTGCGGCCTCCTCAGCATGACCGTATCCCCATGGCCCGCCGGCCACGCTGAAGCGTGGCCTTCATCACAGGGGGAGGAACGGGCCACGCTCGCTACGACCCCATCCCCCACTGAAGACCCCGCTATTCTCCGACTTCCCGTACCTCGAACGCGGCCCGCATCCCCTGCTGGTAGTGCCCGGCGATGTTGCAGATGATCACGTACCGCCCCGGCCGGAGGTCGACCGTCCCCACCTGCCGGCCTTCCACTCCGGCGTCCGGGTCGGCGGCGGGCACGTCGAACGACAGCATCTCCTCGCCGGCGTCATCGACGTCGACCTTCCCGCGCTCCATGGGCAGCGCGTCGGGCGCATCGTCCGTGCGAATGACGACCACCTGATGCGGGAACTCGCCGTGATTATGCCCCTCGAACGTGGCGGTCACGGGTCCGTCGATGGACGCCGGCTCCGGATCGACCGACCACTCGTCCAGGTGCACGTGCACCTCTCCCGTCAGCGTGGGCGGAGGTGGCTCCTCCTCGCCGCCGCATGCGACGAACAGCGCTGGCAGG
This sequence comes from Dehalococcoidia bacterium, assembly GCA_035574915.1. Taxonomy (NCBI): domain Bacteria; kingdom Bacillati; phylum Chloroflexota; class Dehalococcoidia; species Dehalococcoidia bacterium. The sequence continues at coordinate 2,558 of DATLYJ010000082.1, forward strand.
AGCGCGAACGACAGTGCGAACTGCAGACGAACGCGCATGGCGACTCCCCGGACGGCTGTAGTCCCGTCGACGGCCACTATAGGGCCGCCGACGCGGTCTGACAACCGCTTGCCACGATGCGGACTCGGAGCCTATACTCGGCGTCCAGATTCATCAGGGCGTGGGTCGCCCGCATCATGCGTAAGGAGGATGGTGTGCCATGGATGGATGGAAGCGAACGTTGACGCTGGGGCTGCTCGGGGCCGTCGCGCTGACAGCGGTCGCGGCCGTGGCCACGGCGTGCGGCGGCGGCGAGGAGGAGGGTGGCGGCGGCGCCGAAGCGACGACCGTCACCGTCACGCTGGGCGAATGGCTCGTCGAGCCCGACCCCGATTCGGCGCCTGCGGGCGAGATCACGTTCACGGCGAACAACGAAGGCACCATCGAGCACGAGCTCGTCATCATCAAGACCGACCTCGCG
>DATLYJ010000083.1 GCA_035574915.1 Dehalococcoidia bacterium
GACGCCGAGGTGCTCGTAGGCGCGGCGCGTGGCCTGGCGGCCCTTCGGCGTGCGGTCCAGAAAGCCGATCTGCATCAGGTAGGGCTCGTAGACGTCCATGATCGTGTCTGACTCCTCGGCGATAGAGGCGGCGAGGGTCTCGATGCCGACGGGGACGCCGCGGTCGATGAGCGTCCGCAGGATCTTGTGGTCGGTCTCGTCCAGGCCAAGGGCGTCGATCTCGAGGCGGGCGAGAGCCTCGCGGGCGGCTTCGCCCGTGATGCGGCCTTCGCCCATGACCTCGGCGTAGTCGCGGACGCGGCGCAGGAGCCGGTTCGCGACGCGCGGCGTGCCCCGCGAGCGGGTGGCGATCTCTCTGACGCCGTCCTCGGTGATTTCGATGTTCAGGACGCCAGCAGAGCGGCGGACTATGCGGCTGATGGCGTCAAGGTCGTAGTAGTCGAGGCGATGGATGACGCCGAAGCGGTCGCGCAGCGGCGGCGACATCATCGCGTAGCGGGTAGTAGCGCCGACGAGGGTGAAGCGAGGCAGGGACAGACGGATGGAGCGCGCCCCCGGCCCCTTGCCGATGACGATATCGAGGGCGAAGTCCTCCATGGCCGGGTAGAGGACCTCCTCCACGCCCCGGGAGAGGCGGTGGATCTCGTCGATGAACAGCACGTCCCCGGCTTCGAGGTTCGTGAGGATAGCGGCGAGGTCGGCTGGCCGCTCTATGGCCGGGCCGGAGGTGATCCGGACCTGGGCATCCATCTCCTTCGCGATGATACAGGCCAGGGTGGTCTTGCCGAGGCCCGGCGGGCCGTGAAGCAGTACGTGGTCCAGGGCCTCGCCGCGACGGCGGGCGGCGGCGATGGCGATCCGCAGGTTCTCCTTCACCTTCTCCTGGCCGATGTACTCGTCGAGGCGCCGGGGCCGGAGTGAGGTCTCGAGGTTCTCTTCGTCCTGTTGGGGCTTGCCCGAGAGAATTCGATCAGGAGGCATAGCGATTTGCTTCGGACATTATACGGTGAGCCGCTGGCCCAAGGGATGAGCGGCCCGTATTCTCGCTGAAGACCGGGCCCGGAGAAGTGAAGGAGGAAGCTCGCGCGGTGCTGTCGAAGAGACTGCTGGTAGCAATAGGGGCGCTTGGCATCGTGGCCGCCGTCGCCGCAGTGGCAGCGTTCGCGCTCCCTGGCGGCGACGGTGAGCCGGAGGAGGCGGCGCGTCCGGCGGACGGGCGCTACGTGAACAGCCGCCTGCGCTACCAGTTCGAATACCCGAAGTCCTGGAGCGACGTGAAGGACAGGGTGAAGCCCGCCGGACGCGAGGAACTGACGCTCCTGGACGACGTTTACGTGGGCGAGCTGGAGACGGTGCCGGACACATTCCACGGCGTGCGCGTCACGGTGAGCCAGCACGAGCGCGCCGTCCCCAGGGAGGCGTTGACGGGCGAGTTGGTCAAGCTGGACGAAGCACTGAGGTCGCGCGCGGCGGCCGCGCGGGCCGACTTCTGGGACCCGCAGTGGGTGGAGCTTGGCGGGCTGCCCGCGCGCCAGTACATCACGGAGTTCCCCCTGGGCAACGGCCTGGAGCTGGCGACGGCGCAGTACGTGACCATCTTCGGCGACCGCCAGTACACGGTGAGCTGCCAGGGCCGCGCCGACAAGTGGGACCAGGCGGTACTGGCGGGCTGCGAGCAGGTACTGCAGTCCTTCCGCTTCCGGTGAAGCTGGCGGGCCAGGGAGGGCTGTCAGCGAGCGCTTGGGACTGCCACCCCAAGCCGCGGAAAATGGGCTATTCCCGGCCGCAGGAGCTGAGCCGTGACAATCCGCAGGGGCATCCTCAAATCCTTCAACAGCATGACCTACCGAGCTGACATCCAGGTCGACGGCTCCCTGAACACGCGCATCACCGGCGTGCCAACGAGCCGCGCCATCGCCTCCGGCGACATGACCGCCGGCCGCTTCGTCGCCCTCCTCGCCCTGGACGAAGCCAACCCGGACGACGCCGTCGTCATCGCCGTCTGGACGTGAGAGAAAGCATTTCAGCCGGTCAGCACGTCAGCACTTCAGGCCCCCGGCCCTGACCACCTGAAATCCTGAAATGCTGCAATCCCGGCGCGCCCTACGCCGCCCCCAGCCGCAGCTCCAGCTCGTACACCGCCTGCTTCCGCCCGTAGCCCGCAACGTGCCGGAACACCAGCCCCACAACACGCCGCTTCGCCGCGCTCAACCCCACCACCGCGTCCGTCACCGTCACCACGTCCCACACCTCCTGCCCCACATTCATCGGCACCACCACCGCCAGCTCCTCCGCCTCCACCTGCGCCGCCCGCAGCTCAAACCCCGCCCGCTCCCCCGCCTGCCCCGTCGTCGTCAGCCCAATGTCCACCACATTCCGCACCACCTCCCCAGCCTCCTGGTACCCGCCAAAGTCAAACCGCTCATCAAACACAGACGCCCCAAACACCCGCGCCCGGTTCACCCGCGCCGGCGCCGCCCCGTAGCGGCCCCCCAGCACCACATGCTCCGTCCCGTACGCATACTCGCTCGCGTCAGAAGCCTGTGGGTAAACCGTCAGCGCCAGCCCGGACCGCAGCCGCAGCCGGTCCGGCACCTTCGCCAAAAGCCGCCGCACCGCCGCCGCGCCGCTCTCCCCCGGATAAATCGTGAACGCCGGCTGCAGCCCCGTGATCGCCGCGCTGCTCGTCCCGTTCCCGTACTCCAGCCCCGCCCGCGCAAACACATAACCCAGAAGCTGGTTCACGCTCTTCGTCCCCGCCGCCCACTGCAGCTGCCGCCGCGCCCGCCAGCTCTCCAGCAAATGCCACGCATCCCGCGCCTCCACCACCACCACCGACCGCCCCGGCGCCCACTCCTGCGCCACCCGCACCACCCAGTACCCCGGCCCCGCGCTCACCTCCGGTGACCCGCCGGCCGACGTATGAAACCCAAAGCTCAGCCGCAGCCGCCGCCCCGGACCCACCTTCGCCGCCTCCGCCGCCCCGCGGTTATAGCGCCCGTGACTGTTGTCCAGCACCAGGCGCACCCGCGCCCCCTCCCCGTCCTGGTCCACCACCGCCTCCAGCACGTCCCCAGACGCCTCGTACGCCGCCGGCGTCGCCGGCGCGTACCACACCCCAGCCGGCTGCACCAGCCAGCAGTCGCCGTCCGCCTCCACCGCCGCCGCCACCCCGTAGTCCCCCGTCACGTCCGCAGGCGCCGCCACCGGCTCCGCCCACACCTCCTGCTTGAAATTCTGCCCCGCCTCAAGCGTGCTCTCCTGCAGCCGGCTGTACGCCAGAGACCCCGTGTACTTCTCCACAAACCACAGCCGGTAGACCCCGCTGAACTCCACCGCCGGCGACAGGTAGCTCACGCCGCTCCCGTTCACCGCCGTCGTCACCTCAATCAGCGAGCTCCACGTATTCGCCCCCTGGTCCAGCCCGTCCCCGTAGACGCACGCCCACACCTTCGCGTCCCCGGACGTCGGCGCCGTCCCGCAGACCACCACGCCCCAGTCCCCCTGGTACTCCGTCGCCAGCCCCGCGCAGCTCGCAATCGTGTTCGTCCACGCCGTCCTCGCCCCAAAGCCGGAGCCAAAGTTAGCCCGGGCCCGGTACACAGTCGCCCCCTCGCACCAGAACACCACCATATCGCCGGACCCGTTCGCAGCCCCGGCCACGTGCGTCACCGCCGCCCCCGCCGTCGCCACCGTCCCCGCCGCCCCCCAGCTCGCGCCGTGGTCCGTGCTCTGCTTGAACCGCAGCGTCAGCCCGCCCGTATCCACATACACCAGCGTCAGAGTGTCGTTGTTCGGCTGCCGGAACACCGCCACCCCCGCATCCGCGCACGCGTTCAGGTCCGTCCAGCTCGAGTACGTAGACCCGGCGCCCGGGCTCGTCACCCTGGACACGTACAGCTGGCCGGACGCCACCCGCGCCCGGACCAGGGACCCGTCACCGGCAACCACCACCGCCACGTAGTTCTCCGGCTCGGAGCCCGTGTAGAAGCGCGTGGACCGCAGCCGCCCGCGGTCCCCCCAGTAATCGTCAAACAACGCCTGCACGTACGGCTTCCGGCTCGCCGCCCTCTGCGCCTCAAGCAGCGTGCTGCTCAAAGACCTCAACGCCACACCCTCCGGAAAGCCGCCCGGGCGGCTGTCAGCAGCGTGCTGCTCAAAGATCGCACCGGCCGCCCTCCCCTTCCTCGCGCCGGTTACCGGCTCGCAGGTCTGCCACGTTCTCGAGCACTCCCGCAGTCCCAGGCCCCCTGAGCCGCTGAAATGCTGAAGTCCTGAACTGCTGAAGTGCTGCAACGTCCACGGCCGACCAGCCGCCGCACTCCGCGCAACGCCAGGCCACCAGCAGCCCCTGAGAGCCGTACAGGACCCCCCTCCTGTACCTCCGCGGGGCTGCCACAGCGGCGACAGCGGACGGTCACTGCCATTGGACCGCCGACCGCGAGGGCTCGGGACGCGCGGGCGTATACAGGGAGGCCACGCGCACGCGGCCGGCGTCGCCGAAGCGGCGCAGCTCCCGGCGGAAGCGGCGCAGGCGCTCCTCGCCCTCGCGGCGGAAATCGCGCGTCGCGCCCGGCCCGGAGACGATGATGCGGTCGACAGCGTCCTGGGCGGCGGCCAGGAGCGCGTAGGCGGCCGCGCCCAGGAGCAAGACCTCCTCGGCGCGCCGCGGCAGGGTCGACGTCAGGCGATCGAGGCTATGGCGGCGGCCCCAGTAGACGGTGACGGGCACGGCCGAGGACGGAGGCGCGTCGACGAGCAGCGTGAGGGTCGAGCCCCAGATCGAGAAGGGTGCGTACTCGGGCGGCCAGGAGCCGGTGGGGTACTCGACGGCCTCGACGCGCTCGAGGCCGTCGAGGGCGTCCAGGGACAGGTCGCGCGAACCAGGAGTCGCGGTCAGCGTCGACCTCCGCTCTTCCGGCCAGGCGGCGCTGAGGTCATCGAGGGCGCGCAGGAGGTGCCGGTCCAGCTCCTGGTCGGCCCAGCGGTAGGCGTCGGCTTCCTCGTCTCGCAGCTCGCGACGCAGGCGGGGTCGCAGGCCAATGAGGCCGCGCCACGCGGCAGCGTAGTGCGCCGCGGCGCGGGCCGCGGTCAAGGCGGAGGAGTAGAGGGCGACCTCGTCCAGGTAGCCCTTGTAGGTGTTGCCGGCGTTGTCGTCGCCGATGCGGTCGGGCGCAAAGCCGGAAGGGAAGCCGGAAAAGGCGCCGTCGGCGACGCCGTTGAGTAGATGGTACCTGCGCCGGCGGCGATTGAGACGACGATGTGGTGCCAGGTGTCGAAGGAGAGCGGCGTGTCGTTGAAGTGGTCGGCGCCGGCGTAGAAGACCGATAGCTTGCCGGTGGCCGGCTTGAAGAGGACGGAGGGGGAGCCATCGGCTTCGCCGATGAGGCACTGGGTGGCGTCTCCGCCGGACAGGGGCCGGCACCAGAACTCGAGGGTGAGCGTGGCGGCCAGCGAGGGAAGGGCGGGCAGCGCGATGCGGTCGTCGACACCGTCGAAGAGAGCCGAGGGGTCGGAGTCGCCGTCGAGGGCGCCGGGCGAGCCGAGGACCGGGGAGCCGGACCAGGTCCCGTGGCGGCCGTTGGGCGAGCTGTCGGCCGCCTGGGCGCCGGCGGTGTCGCCGAGGCGCCAGTAGGCAAGGGGCAGGTCCTGCACGACTTCGGCGAAGTAGGCCACGGCTTGCTCCCGGCTGGTCGTGGCAGGCAGCCTAGGGCGGCCCGGCAACGAGCGCCAAGACGCCTGTGGCACTGCTGGCGACTGAGGATTCGGGCGGAAACCGAGAAGGCATAGGCGGCCCGGCGCTATCAGACTCGCCTTCGGCCATATGCGTTCTTCCTTAGCTGCGCCTCTGCTAGACTCGCGGCTGTAACACGAACAAGGAGACGCAAGAATGCCCGTTCCCTGGAGCAAGGTCGAGCCCTATTTTCAGGACGCTTTCGCGGCCCAGGGGCAGGTGGAGCGTGAGGACGTCATCAACCTCGCCTTCGCGGAGGACGAGTCGGACGACGTGATCGATGCCATCGACGCGATCGGCTCCCGCGTCTTCCGGACGGTGGAGGACGCGAAGGCCTTCCTCGTCAGTCAGAACTGGGTGACAGAAGACTGAGCACCCCTCGGCCGGGACTTCCGGACCGCCGGGGTTCAGGCCTTCTAGCGCTTCGAAACAGGCGGCCTGGGACGCCGGGGCCCGAAGCCCAGCGTTCCGCGGGGTCGCGCGCAGGACCGCCGCCTGCGGTCGTAGGCCTGGAGACTCGCAGGCTCAGAGAGGCCTCGGGGCCCGAGGTCTGGCGGCCACCGGCTTGCAGGCTGTCAAGCCGTGGGTTTCCCGGCCGTGGCCACCTCGGCGTATCGGAAGCATGTGACCAGGTGGTCGTTGACCATTCCGGCCGCCTGCATGAACGCATAACAGATGGTAGGCCCGACGAAGCGAAAGCCGCGCTTCTGCAGGTCGCGGCTCATGGCCTTCGACTCAGGCGTCTCCGCTGGTAGCTCGCGCAGGGCGCGCCAGGCGTTGCGGAGCGGAGCGCCGCCGACGAAGCGCCAGAGGTAGGCGCCGAGCGAGCCGAACTCGTCGCGCACCTCCAGGGCGGCGCGGGCGTTGCCGATCGTCGAGAGCACCTTGGCGCGGTTGCGGATGATGCCGGGGTCCTTCAGCAGCCTCTCGACGTCTTCGTCCGTGAACGCGGCAACCTTCTCCAGGTCGAAGCCGGCGAATGCGCGGCGGTAGCCCTCGCGGCGGCCGAGGATGGTGGACCAGCTGAGGCCGGCCTGGGCGCCCTCCAGGGTGAGCAGCTCGAAGAGGCGGACGTCGTCGTACTGCGGGACGCCCCATTCTTCGTCGTGATAGCGGAGCATGGCCTCGGAGGCGCCATCAGCCCAGTCGCAGCGCGGCTTGTCTGGCATGTCAGGATTTCAGGACTTCCAGCTAGTCAGCATTTCAGGAGGTCGCTGCAGGACTTCAGCACTTCAGGATTTCAGGAGGTCAGGAGGTCAGGAGGTCATGTCCGTCGGCGGCCGGCGGTCCGCGACTCCGTTTTGCGGAGCCTCTGTAGCTTATCGCATGGACGCCCGCGCGGCCTGGGGCGGGGCCCCAGGCGCCCCGCCGCGCCCCAATCCTGACGATGCCGAGCCCAGGACCGCCGAAGCGCCTGAAGTGCTGAAATCCTCAAATGCTGACCAGCTGCACAGCTACGGCGTCAGGCGGACCGGGCGGTGGCCGTTGGAGCGGGGGCACATGTGCCCGTCCGGGTCCATGGGAAGGCCGCACATCGGACAGGGCTTGCGGCCGGCAGCGACCACTTCGGCGATCTTTCGCGACAGGACGCGCGCCTGGCCGCGGCTCAGGAAGCAACGCAGCAGTGGCTTCGGGTCCTCCGGCGCCTCGTCGGGCTGCAGGTCGAAGACCTGGAGGGCGAAGACATCCCGGTCTTCGACGTAGCCGAGGGCAAGCTGGCCGGCGCGCAACTCCAGGTCGAGGTCCTCGGGGAAAGGCAGCGGTTCGACGTCTGGTTCGCCGGTCGGACGCTGATTGTCGAGCTGCGTGACGGTGTCGCCGAGCCAGGTGCCAATGCCGGCGAGCTGTTCCTTCTCCATCCAGACGCCGGCAGTGCCGTAGCTGGAGAGCAAGAGCAGGCGAAAGCGTCGCTGCCCGGGCTGGCCGATGGCCTCGGCATCCACGGAAAGCAGGCTGCCGAATTCATGAATGGGGTCGGCCATGCCGCGATTATAGTCCCGGTCCGGGCGCCCTCCTCGCGGCCCTCGTCATGTCCCCCTCCTCACCCAGGCAGCGAAGGTGCCAGATCGCCGTTGACGATTCGCACATCTGTGCTGCACCCTGCCGGCACCAGGCAGCCCCCGCAGGGGCCGGCCACGAAGGGGGTGATGGAGGTGGAGGAAGAGATCGCGCTCCTGGAGGAGCAGCTCGCGACGGCCCACGCCGACCTCGAGCGCCTGCGGGAGCAGCTAGAGGCGGCCACTTCGCGCGCATCCGGCCTCGAGGGCGAGGCGGCCGGCCTGCGCGACCGGCTTGCGCGCGCGGAAGCCGCGCTCGCCGAACGCGACCAGGCATTCGCGGCCGCCGGCCGGGAGGTCGAGGCGCTGCAGGCCGAGGTCGAGGCGGCGCGAACGTCGACGCGCGAGGCGGCGGCCCGCTACCGCGAGCTGCTGCTCGCGTCTGAGCCGTCGCTGCCGCCCGACCTCGTGACCGGGGCGAGCATCGCCGAGGTCGATGCCTCGGCGGAGAGCGCGCGCCTGACGGTCGCCCAGGTGCGGCAGCACCTGGAGCAGCAGGCTCAGGCCCTGCGCGTGCCCGCCGGCCCGCCCGGCCGGGTGCCGCCGGACCTCGGCGCCCTGACACCGGGCGAGAAGATCCGCCTGGGGCTGGAGGAGCGGTAGGAGGACTTTCCAACAGCCCTGGACGTCCGGACAGCCACCACCAACCTCGCGGGCCGTATGCCCGCATGCGGGGCCGCCCGGATTCCAACGCTCGACACATCGACACTAGCTAAGGAGCCTCGCGATGGCACTTTCACTGGCTGAAGCAGCAAAGCTTTCCAACGACGTCGTCCTGCAGGGCGTGATCGAGACGGTGGTCAAGGAGTCGCGCGTGCTGGAGGCCCTGCCTTTCATCGAGGTTGTGGGGAATGCGCTGACCTACAACCGCGAGAACGCGCTGCCGACCGCCGCCTTCTTCGACGTTGGCGACTCGTGGTCGGAGTCGACGCCGACCTTCACGCAGGTGCAGGCGACGCTGAAGATCCTGGGCGGGGACGCCGACGTGGACCGCTACGTCGCGACCACGCGCAGTAACGTGCAGGACATCGAAGCGGCCGTCCTGGAGCTCAAGGCGAAGGCGGTGGCGCACGAGTTCGAGGACGAGCTCCTCTACGGCGACACCGCGTCCGACCCCAAGGGCTTCGACGGCCTGCACAAGCTGGTACCGGCGGCGCAGCAGGTGCACATGGGCGCTGGCACCACGCCGGCAGCCCTCTCGCTCAAGAAGCTGGACGAAACGATTGACCTGGTGAAGCCGGGGAAGCCCGACTTCTTGCTCATGTCGCGGCGGACGCGGCGCGGCATATCGGCCTACGCCCGCGCCCTGACCTCGCCGGTGCAGTTCGAGCCGGGCGACTTCGGCCGGCGGGTGATGCTCTACGACGGCATTCCGGTCTTCGAGAGCGACTTCATGGTGGACACGGAGGCGATCTCGGGCGGGGCGTACTCCGCGAAGACGGGCGGCGCCTCCACCAGCATCTTCGCCGTGAAGGTGGGCGAAGGCCGCCTGGCCGGCCTGACGAACGGCGGCATCCAGGTCGAAAACGTGGGGCCGCTGGAGACCAAGGACGCCCGGCGCTGGCGCTGCAAGTGGTACGTCGGCCTGGCCCTGTTCTCGACGCTGGCGGTCGCCCGCATCGACGGCATCTCCAGCGCGGACGTGGTGGCGTAGCAGCGCGTGTCGAGCCGGAGCACCTCTCGCCAGGAGGGCCGGCCTTTGGCCGGCCCTCCGCCAGTCGGCCCCTGGCGAATACGTGGGATCCCCGCTCCCGGCGAACTCTCGGCCCAGGGCGCGGCGAAACGACCCGGCCGTCATTGCCGCCTCACGGTGGTTGCGCGGACAGCCCGGCTGCGCGCCCTGACCCGGAGGCGGCCGATAGACGGGTGGTAGTTGCATGACCGTTGACGGCCTGCCGCCACCAGATAACATAAGCGCAACA
>DATLYJ010000084.1 GCA_035574915.1 Dehalococcoidia bacterium
GCGACGGAGGAGGGCCTGTGGGCCTTCCACTGCCACGTGCTGACGCACGCGGAGAGCCCGCAGGGCATGTTCGGCCTCGTCACGGTAATGGTGGTCCAGGCGTAGGGAGAGGCCTTCCGAGCAAGCGCGGCATAGCGGTCCCTGACTCAGCCCGGGCGGAACCAGCAGACGTCGGGGTAGTACGCCCGCCCTACTGCCGGTAGGGATGACTCTCATGGGCTTCTGTGCCAACCATGAATAGGTTTTATCATCCGGCGCGAAAGAAGTAACCCAACGTCCGTCGGTCTTCTCGTCACAGCCGACCGCGGGTCGCTCCGTGTTGACAACCTCCGCCGCGGGCAACATCATGCCGCCATCCGGAGCATCGCGGGAGGGCGACCATGCCGGCACTGGACGGACTCAAGGTACTGGACCTGACGCAGTACGAGGCGGGGACTTCTGCCACCCAACTCCTCGCCTGGCTGGGCGCGACCGTCGTCAAGGTCGAGCAGCCCGGCGCTGGCGACCCCGGCCGCCACACCGAGCCCGGCATCGGCGACTCCATCTACTTCCTCAGCTTCAACTCGAATAAGCGCAGCGTCGCGATCAACCTCAAGTCCGAACAGGGCAGGGCGCTCTTCCTCGACCTCGTCGAGCGCTTCGATGTCGTCACGGAGAACTTCACCCTCGGCACCATGGAGGACCTCGGCCTCGGCTACGAGACACTGAAGGGCCGCAATCCGCGCATCATCTACGCAACCATCAAGGGCTTCGGCACCTACGGCCCTTACAGCGAGTTCAAGTCCTTCGACATGGTCGCCCAGGCCGCTGGAGGCGCCTTCAGCGTCACCGGCGAGGCGAACGGCCCGCCGATGCGGCCCGGCGCCCTCATGGGCGACACCGGCTCCGGCCTCACGATGGCCCTCGGCATCCTCGCGGCCTACATCCAGGCCCAGCGCACCGGCATCGGCCAGAAGGTCGAGGTGTCGATGCAGGAAGCCGTACTCAATTTCATGCGCACCAACCTCTCCCACCGCGAGCGCGACGCCACGAGGCCCATCCCGCGCCGCGGCAACCGCACAGTGGTCCCTACCGACCTCTACCCCTGCGCCGGCGGCGGCCCCAACGACTACGTCTACATCATGACATCGACCTCGAAGATGGTGGACGCCGTGTTCACCGTCATCGGCCGGCCCGAAGTGCTCATCGACGAGCGCTTCTCGACGCCACAGGGGCGGCGGCAGAACGGCGACGAGCTCTGGGAGATCATCGCCTCCTGGACCCGGCAGCGCTCGAAGTGGGAAGTCATGGAGGCGATGGGCCGCGGCGGCGTCCCCTGTAGCGCTGTCTATGATTCGCTCGACATCTTCCGCGACGAGCACCTGCGCGCCCGCGACGCCATCATGACCATCGAGCACCCAGAGCGCGGCGCCTGGGAGTTCCCGGCGCCGCCAATGCGCCTCAGCGACTCCAGGGTCGAAGTGCGGCCGGCGCCCTTGCTCGGCGAACACACCGCCGAGGTCCTGCGCCAGGAGCTAGGCCTGGGCGAGGGCGAGATCGAGCGACTGGCTGCGGCAGGCGTCCTCGGCCTGCGCCAGGGCCAGCCGGCCGCCGTCTAACGCTTCCGGCTGGCCCTGGATGGAGCCGCGGCAGGTGCCGCCGTCCTCGAGGTGTCCCGGGCACCGCAGCACCTGTGAGGCCAGCGCTAGCGTTGCCCTGACGCCCCTTACGCGCACCCGTGGTGCCGTCCAGCGGGCAGGCGAAGGCGGCTTCGGCAGCCACTCGGTCCGGTCACGACCTCCGATTACGGATCTCCGGCACTTACGGGTGAAAAAGGGGAGCGGCCGCGTCGAGGCCGCCACGGCCGCCGGGCTAGAGTGCGGACAGGGCGTCGATCAGGGCGCCGTAGTAGTCCTGCACGCCGCCGGTGAGCAGGGTGAGAGTCGCCACGAGCGCCGTGGAAACGAGCACGAGGATGAGCCCGAACTCGAGGGTGGTCTGGCCGGACTCGTTCCTGGACGGGGTGGGCTTCACTGCGCTGCCTCCTTGCCTTTTCTCGCTGATCAGAAACGTGGCCGCGCGCCAAGCATTACGAGCGGATAAGTTGACATAACGCCCAACAGTAACTCGAGATCCTGTCGCCCGGGGCAGGGGAGGGCTGAGCTTAGAGCAATCCCCGCAGGGTCTCGGCGACACCCAGCAGTGTCTGGTAGTAGCGGCCCGGTTCGACCTCGAAGAAGGTGAGGGCGAAGATGAGGACCGCCAGCGTGAACACCGCCGCGACCTCGAACGAGAATGTGGCCTGGCCGCGGTCCTGACCTGCGGCTCTTCCGTACCGCTGCATGTTGCCCTCCATGGCGCCTCAGTCCTGCCTTGAGAACGCACCGGGCCGCCCCGCCATAACAGCCGGCAGGGAGGTGCTTCACATAACGTGCTAGCGGGAGCGCTGGCGCAGCGCCCTCTGCATCTCCCGCTCCGCCTCTCGCTTCGCGATTGCCTGGCGCTTGTCGTAGCGGCGGCGGCCCTTGGCCAGGCCCAGCTCGACCTTGGCGATGCCGTCCTTGAGGTACAGCCTCAGCGGGACGAGGGTCAGTCCGCCGGCCTCGAGTTCGTGGGCAAGCTCGCGGATTTGCGAGCGGTGCAGGAGGAGCTTCCTGGGCCGCGCGGGCTCGTGGCCGAAGCGCGGCGCGTTCCTGTACTGGGCGATGTGCGCGCCCAGAAGCCACATCTCGCCGCGCTCCGGACGCGCGAAGGCCTCCTGCAGGCTGACCTTACCCTCGCGCACGGACTTGATCTCGCTGCCGGACAGCACCAGTCCAGCCTCGATGCGCTCCAGGATGTCGTAATCGTGCAGGGCTTTGCGGTTCAGGGCGATGGTCTTTTCGGCCATCAGTACGGCACCTTTCCGCTGACACAGAACGGCGGGCCTTCCCGGGGGCGGCCC
>DATLYJ010000085.1 GCA_035574915.1 Dehalococcoidia bacterium
CCACGCCCATGCCGCAGAAGGTCGCCTCCGAGATCGGCGTGTCGCGCACGCGGTCCTCCCCGAAGCGCTCGCGCAGCCCGCGCGTGACGCCGAAGATGCCGCCGATCAGCCCGACGTCCTCGCCCATGACGAACACGCGCCCGTCGCGCTCCATCTCCTGGGCCAGCGCCTCGCCGAGGGCCTGGGCGAACGTGATCTCGCGCGCCGGCGAGGGGGGTGGGGCGACCTCGCGCACCTCGATGTGCGGCGCGTAGACGGAGGTTTCCATCAGCGCCACCGTCGGCTCCGGGCTCGCCTGGGCGAAGCGGACCGCCTCCTCCAGCTCCACCTCCACCGCCTCCCGCAGCTCCTTGAGCCGGGCGGCGGTGGCGAACCCGCCCTCGACCAGGTACCGCTCGAAGCGCCCGATCGGGTCCCGGGCCATCCACTCGCGCTCCTCGGCCTCGGTGCGGTACTGGGGCAGGTTGGCCCGCATGCTGTGACCGCCCCAGCGGTAGGTGACGGCCTCGATGAGGGTCGGGCCGCCGCCGCGGCGGGCGCGGGCGACGGCCTCGCGCGCCGCCTCGTAGACCGCCAGCACGTCGTTGCCGTCCACCTGCACGCCGGGGATGCCGTAGCCGGCGGCGCGGGCGGCGATGGAGGGGCCGGCGGTGGTCCGGGCGGAGGCGGTGGACAGCGCGTACTGGTTGTTCTCGCAGAGGAAGATCAGCGGCAGGCTCCAGATCGCGGCCAGGTTCATGGCCTCGTGGACGACGCCCTGGTTGGCGCCGCCGTCGCCGAAGAACGCCACCACCACCTGCTCGGTGCCGCGCAGGCGGGCGGCCAGCGCGGCCCCGGCGCCGATCGGCACGCCGGCGGCCACGATCCCGTTGCAGCCGAGGATGTTGAGGTCCAGCGCCGCGATGTGCATCGAGCCGCCCAGGCCCCGGCAGTAGCCGGTCTCGCGCCCCATCAGCTCGGCCATCATGCGGTCCACCCGGGCGCCCTTGGCCAGGCAGTGGCCGTGGCCGCGGTGGTTGCCGACGATGTAGTCGTCGGCCCGCAGCACCGCGCAGGCTCCGGTGGCCACGGCCTCCTGGCCGACGTAGGAGTGGGCGGTGCCCTTGACCAGGCCGGCGTTGAACAGTTCCGTCGTCTTCTCGTCGAAGCGGCGGATGCGGACCATCGTCTGGTAGAGGCGCTCGAGGACGTCGGGGCTCGGCGTCATGGCGTCACCTCGGGGCGGAGGAGCGGCGCGATTCTAGGCAGCCCCCGCCCCGGGCGTCAAGGCGCCGGGGTGGGCCGCCGAGCGCTCGACTTACCGAAAGTCCGCCGGAGGCACGGTCAGCAGGTGGAAGTGCTGCACGCCGGGCCGCGGAGCCCGTGACGGACCGAAGTGGCCGGCCACCTCGCGCCAGCTCGGCTGGCGGGCCAGCGGCGCCATGGCCCGGCCCAGCGATTGGGTGACCCGACTCCAGCGGGCCGCCCAGAGGACCTGCCCCGGACTCCGCAACGGGAGCCCCACACCCGGCCGTGGGGCCGTCGCTCCTGAGATCGATCGCCTGCTGGCGCCGGGTGAGCCGGGAGAAGTAGGCGAACGGCATCCGGGGCTCGACAGTCGCGGCGGCGCGCCTCGCGGTCAATCGACCGGTAGGATAGCCGCCTCGGGCGTATCCGATCGGCGACTTGCGGAGACTGCCGCCGATCCCATATGCTCGCGTGGCGCAGGGTCAGGACACGGATCATGGGCAGCGTGGAGTCGAGCGCCCGGGCCTGCTACCCGACGCTGTCGGCTGGCGGCGGCCGCCTCACCCTGTGGTCGTTCCGCGAAAGCGGTCCTCCCGAGCCTCCGAAGCCCCGCCTCCTCGACCGCGTCCGCCAGGCCCTACGCGCCCGCCACCTGAGCCGCCGCACCGAGGAGGCGTACGTCGCTTGGATCCGGCGCTTCATCGTCTTCCACGACAAGCGCCACCCCGCCGGAATGGGGGCGCCCGAGGTCACGAAGTTCCTCACGTCCCTCGCGGTGGACGGCCGGGTCGCCGCCTCGACCCAGAACCAGGCGCTGAGCGCCCTCCTGTTCCTGTACAAGGACGTGCTGGCGATTGATCTTCCCTGGCTCGACGGCATCGTGCGCGCGAAGCGCCCCGAGCGGCTCCCGGTCGTGCTCACGCGGGAGGAGGTTCGCGCCGTGCTCCAGAGCCTCGACGGCGTGCCGCGCCTCATGGCCTGCCTGCTCTACGGTGCCGGGCTCCGGGTGCTCGAGTGCTGCCGGCTCCGCGTCCAGGACCTCGACTTCGCGACCAACCAGATCGTCGTCCGCGGCGGCAAGGGCGACAAGGACCGAGTCACCATGCTCCCGGGCGTCGCCCGGGCCGGTCTCCTGGAACACCTCGAGGCCGTCCGCGCCCAGCATCGGCGGGACCTGGCCGTGGGGGCCGGCTGGGTCGAACTGCCGACCGCCCTCGCCAGGAAGTACCCGAACGCCGGGCGCGAGTGGGTGTGGCAGTGGGTCTTCCCCGCTACCCGCATCTACCGGGACCGGCTCACCGGCCAGCGGCGCCGCCATCACCTGCACGAGTCGGTGCTCCAGCGCGCCGTCAAGGCCGCGGTCCGCAAGGCCGGGCTCGCCAAGCGCGCGAGCCCCCACACCCTGCGCCACTCGTTCGCCACGCATCTGCTCGAGGACGGCCACGATATCCGCACCGTCCAGGAGCTGCTCGGACACCGGGACGTGAGCACCACCATGATCTACACCCACGTCCTGAATCGCGGGCCGGCCGCCGTGAGGAGCCCGGCGGACCGGATGTTCGGCGGCTCATGACCACGGCGGCGGCCTTGGAGAGTATACGCATCGGGATACGCTGCGCGACGTCGCGGCCTATCTCGACCCGCGCGGCTCGCTCCGTGCGGACGCAAGTCGCTGGATCGAAAGGCCGGGGAGCCTGTCGAAGAGGGCGGTTCCACCTCGGTATACGCTGCAGAACCTCGCAGGCGTTGCGGTATTACGCAGATCAGCCTATCCAGTGGCCGAATTGTAGTTAGGTAACGCAAAGGGGGGGGGTCATGTGGGAGAAACTGAAGGGCGCGGGTGCCGTCGTGGCTGGGATCGCGATCTTTCTCGGCATCGCCTTGCTCATCGCGCTCTTCATTCACGGGGGCGCTTGGCTCGGCGAAAAGATCTATCCGTGGCTGGTCACAATCTCGAGCATCGCGCTCGCTATTGTGATCTTCGTTCTCTTACCTCTCGTGCTTTTCCGGAAAACGCGTGGGTTTTCCGGCACCGGTCTCATGATCGCGTCGTTCATCTTCGGGTTCACGCTCTGGGTATGGAGCCTGCTGCTCACCTACCACCTATGGGGCGCGATTGCCGTCTTCATTGGGCTTTTCCTCATGGGTGTCGGTGTCGTGCCTATTGCCATGCTCGCCACCCTATTTAAGGGCATGTGGTCAACGCTTGGCGAGTTGGTCGTACTCACTGTGCTTACGTTCGGCACCAGGTTTGCCGGGGCGTGGGCCACCGCAAAAGCCGATGAGTATTGAGGTGCGTTACCTAACCGCGCGCTCAACGCGGACGCGCCGCAAGCGGCGCGCCGGTTAGCGCGAACGTTCGGCGGACGACGACGTGTCATCATGACCGGAGGAAGAGATGGCGGGTGAAAAAGGGTTCCGCCTCAAGCTGACAGGCGAGGGCGTCAGCGTCGATCGCACCGTCACGGCTGACGTCGCCCACCAGATCGTCGCCATCGCGCTCGGTGCGGCTCTTGCCCCAGCCGAATCGACCAGGCAAGGCACCGACGTTACATCGACGGCTCGCGAGGCGTCAGTCTCAGCGGCCGGCCGGACGCCGCCATCTGTACGCGAGTTCCTCCTGCAACAGGAGGCCAAACGAATACCAGAGCAGATCGCGACGATGGCGCTTTACCTCAAGAATCATCGGAACACACCGATCTTCACGCGCAAGGACCTGGTCAAGACGTTCGAGGACGCACAAGAGCCCGTCCCAAAGAACCTCCCGAGAGACATCGGATGGGCCGTCCGCATCGGCTGGATCGCGCCGAAGGTTGGCATGAAAAATACCTACTACCTGACGAGTTCGGGAGAAGCCGCCGTGGGGGCGAAGTTCCCGGCCGATGTCCGAAAGAAGACCAAGGCGGCATCGTCCGGGCGTCGAGCACGGAAGCGCCGGTCACCAAAAGCCGGGACCGCCTGAGGCAAGGGTAGGTGGCCAGGAAGCGATCTCAGCCGCTTGACCCGCGGAGCTTCGACAACGACCTCGATCGTGTCCTGGCCGTCCTTGCGAACGCGCAACGGGACGAGTCGGAATGGCTGACGGCGCCGCAGATTTCGGCGGCGTTGCGTGACAGTCACGGGATCGGGCTGCACTGGCGGCGAATCGGGTCCTTGCTCACCACCAAGCGCGAGCTTGTTGGTCGTCGCAAACGCAACCGCCAATGGCAATACATGATTCTCGCTGGCGGGCGAGAACATCTGGCGGGCGCGGGTGGCTCAATCCTGTTCGTCGATCCGACCAAGGCACTGCAGGCTACACTCACGCTTCACGGGTTCCTCGGGTCACTCAACGGAACCGTCAGAATCTGTGATCCGTACCTTGACACGGCGACGCTCGATCATCTCTCTGCCTGCCCTCCCGTTGTGGCGATCAGGCTCCTCACAAAGAACATCAAGGACGCAGGCCCGGTCCGTGCTCTGCTTGCAGCGGCGCGGACAGAGGGCCGAACTATTGAAGTGCGTGTGGCCTCCACCGCCCCTCTCCACGACCGCTACATCATCGACGATGGCAAGATGGTCATACTCGGGACAAGCCTCAACGGCTTCGGGAAGAAACAGGGCTTCGTCGTTCAGGTGGGGGAAGATGTCCGCCGTGTCGTCGGCCAAGCGTTTGACGCAATTTGGTCAGGCGCGACGGTCTGGTCGTAACAAATGCCGCCGAACACCAGGCTGGAGCGGTCCGGCTACGCCGGCCGCTCAGCCTGGGCGTTCGACGACTGAGGCGACTGAAGGCTGAATGGACAAGACATCCCTGAACCTCATTTCGATCGTCTTGGGTGGGGTCGGGCTCTTCGTCGTCCTCACAAAGTTCAGTGTGCCCGAACTGCACGCGACGTTCCTGGGATCGAACCCTTTCGCCGCAAAACGGGACATCATCGAGTCCGTCATGACCTGGCTTTTCACCGGACTGACACTCTTGGGGTTGCTGGTGCAGGTGGGTGTCGCCATCTGGGGCAACCATCTGGCGGAGCGGATTCACACGACGCAGTTCTATGTCGTGCTCTTCGTGCTGATGCTGGCATTCGGGGTGGCGTTGGTGCCAGTATTGACCTCGGTAGGCAACCGCGTGGCGCGTCGGGCCTGGCTCCCTCAGGTGGTGGAGAATCAAAAGGAGGTCTACAAGGCCGCCAGCTTCATCATCGAACACGACGGATGGCGAGAGGATCAGCTCGTGACAAAAGATACGCTCCCAGATCCTGAGCGCTACAGAACGGCCAATCTCGATACGGCAACCCGCCAGGTCGAGCAGATAGAGAAGCTGCTGGAACTGGCGCCATGCTCGGCGGATCTCAGAGCCAGACTGAATGCCATCAAGCCCTTCTTTGAGCGTCGCTAGTATGTCCCGAGTCGAGTTAGTGTTGACACTTTGGATGCAGCGCGCAGAGGGCCATCGGCCCTATCTTTCCCAGAGTGGAAGTCCCGGCAAGGAAACCACTTTGGGGAGGAGAACCGATGACCCTCGACGAGAGCATACAGGGGCTGCGCCTGCAGGTCATCCGCCGAGCGACGGAAGTGGGCGTGAGCGCGGCGTGTCGGGAGGCAGCGATTTCGCGCACGCTGTTCTACCGGTGGCAGGCTCGGCTCAGCCGC
>DATLYJ010000086.1 GCA_035574915.1 Dehalococcoidia bacterium
GTGACGGCGGAGGTGCCGTGGCCGGCGAAGCTCGGGCCGGAAGCCGTGAGGCGCCTCGAGGTGCGCGCCGCCGTGCTGGCGACGTCGGTGCAGACGGCGGAGGGAACCGAACTGACCGACCGGCCGATCGAGACGCCGAAGGAGTGACGGCGCCCACCTTCGAGCCTTTCGTCGTGGCGGACAGCGCGAAGGGCCTGGCGGTCGACTACCAGAGAGCTGACGCCAACGCCGTCCGCGGCGGACTCACGAACGGAAACGCCGGAAGGCCAAGGCTGAAGACGGAAGTCGCCCACGTCACTTTCTTGAACTGGAGCGTGAGACCGTCGGCCGAGCCGCCTCGCACGAGCAACGACAAGGCCGTGACCTCGCCGTCGATCCCGTTTCCGTCGGCGCCGGTGAACGTGATCGTGTTGCCCTCCAGCTTCAGCATGATGTCGCGCTCGCCGCTCAGCACGCCGTCGAAGCGCGTCATGAATCTTTCGGGGTGGGTGTAAATCCCCTCCAGAGACGTGCCCGACTGCGACCGGATGTCGAGGTAGCGCTCCTCGTAACGGCCGCGGTTGTAGTTGTAGAAGCCGTTGTACCAGCGTCCCTGGACGTTCCTCACGACAACATTCACGGACACGCTGTCGGTGCGCCCGAGCGAATCCGTGATGATCGCTCTCGCGGTATACGTCCGGCTCACGGTATAGACATGGCGGCCGATCGGTTCGTCGACGCCCGTGCCGTCACCGAAGTCCAGCGAGTAGCGGAGGCCGGTGCCGGAAGATCCGGTGGCGTCGAAGGTCACGTTGCTCAGATCCTGGATCGCGACCGGC
Organism: Dehalococcoidia bacterium; assembly: GCA_035574915.1. Taxonomy (NCBI): domain Bacteria; kingdom Bacillati; phylum Chloroflexota; class Dehalococcoidia; species Dehalococcoidia bacterium. The sequence continues at coordinate 819 of DATLYJ010000086.1, forward strand.
GAGTTGCGGCTGTCGATCTTGACCGCCAGCCGCGCGACCGGAGCGGCGGGAACGGGCGGCGGCGGCGGGGGAACCGAAGGGGTGGTCGGAACGCGCTCGCTACCTCCACATCCTGCGACGGCGAGCAGGGCCAGTGCGACCGTGAACGCCTTGCGCCGCATTGGCGACCTCCCGATGGCAGGCAATGAGCGCCCGCCGGAGGTCAGGACGACGGGAAGCCTCGGGGCCTCCCGGGGTCCCTTCCCCCTTCGACAGGCGCGGACAAGGCCACTGTCCGGCGCGGATTCTACGTCAGCCTGGCAGCCGAGGCAACGGGGACGGCCGCCGGACAGAGACGGCGGCGTGTGCCGACGCCTCGGTTTGCCCCGACCTGTCGCCTTCGCCGAGGCGCGTCGAACTCCGAGGTGTCTGGGGCCCGTGGAGCGCGGCCGGATGTGATAGAGCGTCGGGGCTCATCGAGCGCTTGGTCCGCCGTGGTGGCGCGGGCAGCGCCGTCGTTCGGCGTCGAAAGACCGCGAGCCGGATGACCGGCTGACCGCAAGAGCGCCGCCAGGGGCCACGCAATTGGCTACCAATCTTGGCTCTCGTCCTGGTGGCGGCTCTCCCGGCAAGCGCAGCCGTGCCGTGAGATCAGCGGTCTAACGTTGGCAACGACGTCGCAGCCCAATACTCGACAGATTGTCCCGCGCTCTCGAGATAGCGGTCTTAAGTCCACAACACATTCGAAGTGCCACCGCCTGACGCTACCGGAGACAGAATCTTCAGAGTGCCGAGGTCGCGGCTGGGTACCGTGTAATTCAAGGGCACAGACAACGACGGCGCCCAAACCTGCGTTTCTCTTCCTCCCCGGCACTGGTCTGTTGGGTTTGGCGCCCGTGCCAGACTGCTGCGCCCCCATCGCGTGCCGCCCCCCCCCGGCGATGAAGATGGCTTGGCCTTGTTGGGCGGCGCGGTGGATGGCCGTCTGAATTGCCGCCAGCGCATCAACCGGGACGATTTCGGCTACGTGGGTGAGGTCGAGTCGAGAGTGGATGTCGTTGACAATGAAGGGTGTTGTACGTGAGACCATCAGATTTCTCTGAGTGGAAAGAGAATCGCTTAGTTGGGTAACTGCCCAGCCTCCCGGTGCGACGCGCTTCGAAATTAATCATGTGGCGAAATCAGATGAGGCTAGCCAGGAACGTCCAACTTTCGGGCCCGTTGAAGCGACGTCAGGACGAGGCCTTCCGGACGATGGGAAGCCTTAGGGCCCTTTCGCCGTCACCGCGACGCCCGTTCTCGGCCCCGAATCAGCCCCTACCCTCTTAGACGGCTTCTTCACCCGCCTACGACAGCCGGACCGCGGTCCCGCTCGCGCTCACCATGAGCATGCCGCCCGACTGGCCGACCTGAAGGGTCTCGTAGTCGAGGTCCACCCCGACGACCGCGTTCGTGCCCCGCTCCCGCGCCTGCTCCACCACCTCACCCACCGCGATCTCTTTCGCCTTCCGGAGCTCCTTCTCGTAGGCCGCCGAGCGGCCGCCGACGATGTTCGGATCCCGGCGAAGAGATCCCTGAAGATGTTCGCGCCGAGGATCGCCTCGCCGCTCGCGAGGCCCAGCACCTCGACGAGGCGCAGGGGGCGGACGTCGTGCTCGAATTCATCGAGACACGCGGTCGCGGGGGACATCGGGGAGAAGGTGGTATCCCGCCGGCTCCCTCTCTGCAGGCTGCGCCCGGTGAGCGGGGCGCCTACATCGAGGTCCGCTGGCATCGCTGTTCTACCACCCGGTGACGACGCCGAAACGGACGCGCTGGAAGGTCGGACCCCGCAGGTCATCCGGTGCACGAGGCAAACCTCGAACGTGGACGCCCAGCGAGGTGACCCGGTCGGTCGCGAACTGAAGAAGCGCCGGGGTTCTTCCGTTCTCTTCCGCCGCGCGGACGTAGGCGCCTGGCGGTTCGGGCTGGGCCGCGGCGCTCACGGTCGCCGCAGCGCCGTCGGCTCCAGCCCGGTGCCAGGCGGCTCGGCGTTCTCTTGCTCAGCGATCACTCGCCGCCCTTGGACACCACGATATCCGGTTTCGTCGAGCC
>DATLYJ010000087.1 GCA_035574915.1 Dehalococcoidia bacterium
CAACGCCCCGGCTGCCGCACCCGCGCGGCGGAGGGCAAGGCCGGCTGCCGCCGACAGCGCCGACGACGCTAAGGAAAGCTAGAGATGGCACACAAGAAAGCTGGCAGCAGCACCAAGAACGGCCGCGACAGCAACTCCAAGCGCCTGGGCGTGAAGCGCTATGACGGCGAGGCCGTCCTGCCCGGCACCATCATCGTCCGTCAGCGCGGCACCCGCATCCATCCAGGCGAGAACGTCGGCCTTGGGCGGGACTACACCATCTACTCTCGCATCGAGGGCCGCGTGAAGTTCGAGCCGTACGCGAAAGGCCGGCGCAAGCAGGTCTCCGTGTACGCCCTGGCGGAGTCGTAGCTCGCATGAAGAGCGGCATCCACCCCAAGTACGTCGAAGCGACGATCACCTGCTCCTGCGGCAACACCTGGAAGACGCGCTCCACCAAGGAGAGCGTCCACCTGGACGTGTGCAGTAACTGCCATCCCTACTTCACGGGCGAGCAGCGCATCGTCGACACCGCGGGCCGCGTCGAGCGCTTCCTTAAGCGCTACCGCATCCAGAACCAGTAATCGAAGAGGAAGACTGACGGCCTCGCCAGCCCTCACCGGCTGACCGACTTCGCCGGCTTTGGTCCGCGTGGCCTGTTGACCGCCCCACGCCAGGCCCCCGGTGCGGGGAGCGGCAACGCGTGTGCCCGAACGCCTGCGGAGTAAGCCGGACTTAATGGCGTCAGGCCAAGTCGCAACACTTCCGCGACGATCCGTGCCTCAGTATTGATCCAGGTTGGGCGGGCGCTAAGTGGTGACTTCCCGAGCAGAGGGCAACGGCGCCAGACCGGCGACTCGCCACGGTGAGCCGCGCATCCAGTTTGTCGATGTCTGGAAGCGCTTCGGGCACAACGAGGTGCTACGCGGCATCACGAACCAGGTGTGGCAGCGCGAGAAGGTGGTGATCATCGGACCCTCCGGCTCGGGCAAGAGCACCCTCCTGCGCACCGTGAACCGCCTCGAGACCATAGAAAAGGGGCAGGTCATCGTCGACGGCATTGCAGTCCATGACAAGAGAACCAACATCAACGAGCTGCGCACGCATGTAGGCATGGTGCAGCAGGCCTTCAACCTTTTCCCACAGATGACCGTGCTGGACAACATTACCCTCGGGCCGCGCAAGGTCCGCAAGGAGAGCCGCGCGGTGGCCGAAGCCCGCGCCAGGGCGCTGCTGGAGCGCGTCGGCATCCCCGAGAAGGCGGACTCCTACCCGTCCCAGCTCTCCGGTGGCCAGCAGCAACGCGTCGCGATCGCCAGGGCTCTAGCTATGGAACCGGCAGTAATGCTGTTCGACGAGCCGACCTCGGCGCTCGACCCGGAGATGATCAAGGAAGTGCTGGACGTGATGCGCGACCTCGCGCACTCCGGCATGACGATGCTCGTCGTGAGCCACGAGATGGGCTTCGCCCGCGAAGTCGCCGACCGGGTCTGGTTCATGGCCGAGGGCGTAATCGAGGAAGAAGGGACGCCCGACGAGGTCTTCAGCCGGCCCAGGAGCGAGCGCACCCGGCGCTTCCTGAGCAGAATCCTTAGTCACTAGGAGAAGGAGCTTACGATGAAAAAAGGGTTACCAGCCCTCCCCCTGATAGCGTTCGCCGCGCTCTTCGCCCTCTTCGCCGCTGCCTGCGGCGACGGTGACGACGGCGACGGCCGAGGTGCGACGCCGGCAGCTCAAGCTCCGAGTTTCCCTGCCGGCTCCACCATGGCCCAGATCCAGCAGCGCGGCAGACTGGTCATCGGTGTTAAGTACGACGTCCCGCTATTCGGCCTGTTGGACCCCGTCACCCGCAGAGTCGACGGCTTCGACGTCGCCCTCGGGAAGGAGATAGCAAAGGCCCTCGGCCTGCGCGAAGACCAGGTCGAGTTCGTCGAAGCGGTGACGGCGAACCGCATCCCCTTCCTCCAGGAAGACAGGGTCGACCTCGTAATCTCCACCTTCACGATTACCGAGGAGCGCAAGCAGCAAATCGAGTTCTCTCGCCCCTATTACCAGGCCGGCCAGTCCATCCTCGTGCCAAAGAGCAACACGACGATCAACAGCGTGAACGACCTCAACGGCAAGCGCGTCTGCGCCCAGGCCGGCTCGACAAGCGAGCGGAACGTCGCGCAGCGGGCGCCTCAGGCGGAATTGCTGCCGTTACAGACGATCTCGGCCTGCGTGCAGGCTATGAAGGACGGCCGCGTCGACGCGGTCTCGACGGATGACATCCAGCTCGCCGGCTTCGCTGCGAACGACAACAGCCTGAAGCTGGTCGGCGGTCAGTTCACCAAGGAGCCTTATGGCGTCGGCATGAAGAAGGGCAAGACGGACATGCAGAAGTTCGTCGATGACGTGATCAACGAGATGCTGCGCGACGGCCGATGGGAGCGCATCTACAACCAGTACCTGGGCCGAGTGGAAGGCCTGCCCGCCGCCGCCCAGGCGAAAGCGGACCTGCCTTCGAGCTAGGACGGAGCCCCGGCGTAACCGAGGCGCGGCCCTGTTCGCCCTGCACGAGGGCCGGTGGAGGGCCGCGCTGACCGCGGGCCGGGGGAGGGCGAAGAGAGATCGACTTCATCGCCGGCGTGATCGACCAGATACGTCAGCACTACCCGGAGCTGCTGCGCGGCTACCGCATGACGATCGTGCTCACCCTCGCGGCGATGACCCTGTCCGTCGCGCTCGGCGGCGTCCTGGCGCTCGCGCGCACGTCAGAGTCCCGGCCCCTGCGTATCATGGCGACGGCTTATGTCGAGTGGTTTCGTAACACGCCGCTGCTGGTGCAGCTCTTCTTCCTCTTCTTCGCCCTGCCCCGCCTGCCTCGCTTCGACTTGCCCGTCATCGGAGAGGTCACATGGCTGCTCTCGCCTTTCGAGGCGGCGCTCATTGGCCTCACGATGTACACGACGGCCTACACGACAGAGGCTCTCCGCAGCGGCCTCTTGTCGATCGACCGCGGCCAGACGGAGGCGGCGCGCGCCCTGGGGCTGACCTACATGCAGACCCGGGTCCATGTCGTGGTCCCTCAGGCCTTTCGCATCGCCATTCCGCTTCTCACCAGCATCTTCAGCGCCCTGTTCCGAAACACCGCCGTCGTCTCGGCAATCGGCGTGACGGAGCTGCTGGGGGCGGCAGACCGCATACAGCAGCAAAACTTCCAAACGTTCGAGCTGTTTACGGTGGCCGGAGTGCTGTACCTATCGCTGACCCTCCCGTTGGCCTACGCCTCCGCCCGGCTCGAACGCCGGGTCGCGAGGGCCACGGCATGATCCTCGGCGCGGGCTTTGAGCCCTTCCTCGACTGGCCTATCTGGCGCTTCCTCCTGGAGGGCTTCTGGCTCACCGTGCGCATCGCCGGCTACTCGATTTTTCTGGCCCTGGTGATCGGCATAACGATGGCGGTGGGGCGCCTGGCGCCGATACGGCCCGTGTCCCTTGCGTCCGCTACTTATGTCGAGGTCTTCCGTGCGACGCCGCTGCTGCTCCTCATCTTCTTCGTCTTCTTCGGTGCGGGGCGTCTGGAGGTTGCCTGGGTCCGCAACCTGCCTCTTGGCAGCGAGGTCGTCGACGCCCAGGGGCACATCCTTCCCATTCCCTCGGTGGTGATAGCGCTCACGCTTTACAACAGCGCAGTCGTGGCGGAGATCACGCGCGCCGGCATCCTGTCGATCTCCCGGGGTATCATCGAGGCTTCGCGCTCGCTGGGGCTCACGTACCTGCAGTCGATGCGCCACGTCGCCATTCCGATGGCCGTGCGCCGCATGGCCCCTGGCCTCGTGAGCCAGCTCGTGACGCTGTTCAAGGACACCTCGCTGGCCAGCATCCTGAGCATCCCGGAGCTCCTGCGCAGGGGCAAGCTGATTTACGACAACCCCCTCTACGCCAATGCCCTCGAGACCCTCACCGTGGTGGCGATCATGTACTTCATCCCGGCGTACTGCCTGTCCTTGATCGCGCAGCGGCTGGAGCGCGGGCCGGAGCAGCGCGCGGCCGGCCGGCCGCCACCTCCCGTTCTGCCGGCGGACATGGCTCCGGCGCCGGGCGCACCTGCGATGCCCGCCCCTTGAGGAGTGCTTCCTGGCGTCTACAGATGGGCCTGGTTAACCTGGATAGGACTCCATAGAGGAATTGACGTGCCCCGCCTGCTCCCTGCGCTCGCCATCGCCCTCATCCTTGCCGCTTGCGGCGGCGGCGGTCCTCAGCCCGCCGACCTGACGCCGGGGCCACCAACCACAGACCTGCACCTCAAAGCCAGGGGCATGAAGTTCGACCAGCGCGCGCTCGCCGCGCCGGCGCGGACCGGCGTCAGCCTGACGTTCTCGAACGAAGATAGCGGCGTCCTGCACAACGTGGCCATTTACCGCGACAAGAGCGCGAAGGAGAAGGTCTACGCCACCCCGCTCATGGGCGGCAAGAAGGTCGAGTCCTACGAGTTCGAGACGCCCGGCCCGGGACAGTACTACTTCCGCTGCGACGCCCACCCTGACATGCACGGCACGTTGTTCGTGCAATAGCCACGTTGGTTCCCTACGACCGGCCAGCATCAGCCGCCGGGCCGGCGCCCAACGAATCCGCGACCCATCCGGCAGGCAGCCGAGACGGCGGCGATAGGCCGCGGAGGACTCATCGTACGCGGCGGCTGTATCGTGAGGGGCAGCGCAGCCCGGCTATTCATGCGCGGGCTTGTGGCCGCGAGACGGCGAGAAAACACCGGCGGCGTCAGGCATGGCTACAGCCTGACGGGCAGTCCCCTCGCGGCCATGTACTCCTTCACCTCCCGCACCCTGTAGGTGCCGAAGTGGAAGATGCTCGCGGCCAGCACGGCGTCCGCCTTGCCTTCCAGCACGGCGTCGACCATGTGCTGGGGATGGCCCGCCCCGCCTGACGCGATCACGGGTACCTCCACGGCCTCCGATATTGCCCGCGTCAGCGGGATGTCGTACCCGTCAAGGTGGCCGTCAGTGTCCATGCTCGTCAGCAGGATCTCGCCGGCACCCAGTGCCACCACCCGCTTCGCCCACTCGACGGCATCCAGGCCAGTGGGGCGCCGCCCTCCGTGCGTGTACACCTCCCACTTGCCCTCCCCGACCGCCTTGGCGTCGATGGCTACCACGATGCACTGCGAACCAAAGCGCTCGGCGGAGCGCGCCACGAGGTAAGGGTCGGCTACCGCGGCGCTGTTGAAGGACACTTTGTCGGCGCCCAGTTCGAGGAGCAGGCGCGCGTCGGCCTCGCTGCGGACGCCGCCGCCGACGGTGAAGGGGATGAAGACGCGGTCGGCGGTGCGCTCCACCATCTCGTAAGTCGTGCGGCGGTCGTCGGAGGAGGCGGTTATGTCGAGGAATACGAGCTCATCCGCGCCCTCGGCGTCGTACAGGGGCGCCAGCTCCACCGGATCACCGGCGTCGCGCAACTCGACGAACGACACACCCTTCACGACGCGGCCGCGGTCGACATCGAAGCAGGGGATTACGCGCTTGGTGAGCATCTCTCGGGCCCTGCGCCCGCCTCGCCCTCGCGCCCGCCAGGGACACGGGCGGCGGACAGGCCCGACTCAATGGTGGACGGCGGCGAGGGCCTGGCGCAAGTCGAGGCTGCCGTCGTACAGGGCACGGCCGACGATCACGCCGTCGAGGCGCGGTATGCCCGCCGCCTCCTGGATATGCTCGATGGAGCCGATACCTCCGGCGAGTATCAACTCGACCCCGGGTGGCACGAGGCCGGCAAGGCGGCGCACGCCCTCGAAGTCGGGCCCGAGAAGGGTGCCGTCGCGCGAGATGTCCGTGTAGCTGACGAAGGCTGCGCCGGCCTCGACCACGGCGCGGACGAAGTCATCGACCGGAGGGCCGCTCCCGTCCTCCCAGCCCCGCACGGCGATGCGGCCGTCGCGGGCGTCCGCGCCGACGCCGACGCGGCCAGGATAGAGCAGGCAGGCTTCGCGCAGGAGCTCCGGGTCCTCGACGGCCGCCGTGCCGAGGTACACGCGGTCGACGCCGGTGCTGAGCCAGGCCTCGATCGCTTCGAGGCTGCGGATCCCGCCACCCAATTCGACGGGGATGTCGACGGCGGACAGGATCGCCTCCACCGCGGCCGCGTTGGCCTGCTCGCCACTCCGGGCGCCGTCCAGGTCCACCACGTGCAGCCGCCGCGCGCCGGCGTCCTGCCAGCGGCGCGCCATCGCCGCCGGGTCATCGCCGTACGCCGTCTCGCGCCCGAAGTCGCCCTGGTACAGCCGGACGCAGCGGCCGCCACGCAGGTCGATGGCCGGGATCACTTCCACCAGAGGACTACCGCGGAGGTCAGCCGCCGCGCTGCTTGCGCAGCTCGGCCTCGATCATCCTCTCCTCGGCCTCGCGGCTCCAGAGGGACGGGAAGACGAAGGTGCTCAGGGCCTGCCAGACCACGAAAGCGCCCCAGATACCGGCGATCCAGAGCGAGAACCCGAGGCCGCCACCGGCGAGAAGGTCGATTACCATCAGGGTGCCAACGATGGCGGCATACGTGGCCAGGTGCCGATAGAAGCCGAGTCGAGCGCGGACCTTGCGCTTCGCCCTGCGGTACTCGTCGTCCTCGTATTTCATCTCCCGGCCCCACGGCCCGCGGCCCATCCGCAGGGCGAAGAATGGCAGCTCGATGTCGATGCCCTCGAAGCCTCTGTCCTTGTCACCCTGGTTTCCGCTGGTCACTCCAGGTCGATTATAGGGCTCGGATCACTCCGGCGGCCCGAGCGCGATACGCAAGAAGTTGGCGTAGAAGCGCAAACCCAGGTCGCCGCTCTTTTCCGGGTGAAACTGAGTCGCCACCACGTTGTCGCGGGCGAGGACGCTGGCGAAACGCACGCCATACTCCGTCTCGCCGGCTACCCAGGAGCGGTCCTCGGGATCAGGGTAGTAGCTGTGGACGAAGTAGAAGTACGAGTTGTCCGGGATGCCGTCGAAGACGGGGTGGTCGCGGGTCTGCTGCACCTGGTTCCAGCCCATGTGCGGCACCTTCTGTCCGGACGGGAGCCGCCTGACCCGGCCGGGAATGACGCCCAGGCAGCGGTGCTCGCCGCCTTCTTCGCTCACCGAAAGCAGCGCCTGCTGGCCCATGCAGACGCCGAGGAACGGACGGCCGCTGTCAATGTACTCGCGGATTGGCTGCACCAGGCCGCCCTGCTTCAGGTTGCGCATCGTGTCGGCCGCCGCGCCCACGCCCGGGACGATGAGCGCTTCGGCGCGGTCGACGGCGCGCGCCTCACAGCTCACGAGGGGCTCATAGCCCTGGTGCGCGACCGCGCGCGCGACGCTCCGCAGGTTCCCCGCCCCGTAGTCGACGATGACGACCTGCTTCATGGCTGATCTGATTCTAACAGCCGCCGGCGCCGGACTCCCGGCATCGCGCCGCCCGCGGGGCCGTCAATCGAGCATCAGCTGCATCGTCACGACGTCCAGCCAGCGGCCGAACTTGCGGCCTACTTCACGCTCGCGGCCCGCCTCTACGAAGCCAAGCTGCGCATGAAGCTCGATGCTGGGCCGGTTCTCGCCCGTGATGCGGCCGAGTATCGTGTGGAAATGCCTCGCGCGGCCCTCGGCAATGAGCGCCTCCAGGAGGAGGCGGCCAATGCCCTGGCGGCGGCGGTCCTGATGCACGTAGACCGTGTCTTCGACCGAAAGGCCATAAGCCGGGCGCTCGTGGTAACGCGAGAGACATCCGAAGCCCACGACCTCCTCGCCGTCGACAGCAACGAGGGCGCAATAGGGGTCCCGGTGACTTTCGAGCCATGCCATCTGGACTTCGAGCGACCGCGGCTCAGTGTCGAACGTGGCGACGCCGTTCGCCACCTCGTAGTTGTAGATGGCCAGCACGGCTGGCATGTCCTCGGCGCGAGCCGGGCGGACGAAGACCTTCATGGCCTTGTGGCCTCCAGCTCTTCGACCAGCGCCGGCAGCTCCTCGAGGCTGGCGATGGCGTAGCCAGCGAAGCGGGAGCGCCGCGTGCCATCGCGGTCCACCAGGACGGTGTGCGCCCCCGCCTCCGCCGCCCAGGCGAGCGCTTCTGGCGAGTCATCGACTACGACACAGGCGCCCGCTTCCAGGCCTGCGTAGGCGAAGGCCCTGCCGTAGTAGACGGGACCGGCCTTGAAGGCGTTGACCAGGTCGGGGCCAAACAGGTGCCCGAAGTAATCTCGCAGACCCATGCCGGTCAGGTAGCCGTGCAGCTCGCGCGACTCTTCGCCCGAAGCCGTATGGAGGGCATGGCCAGATGCCGCCAGGCGCCGGACCGCCGCGGGCGCATCGGCGAACCCGGAGCGGCAGCGTGAGGTCACGTACTCAGCTGCTGCGATGGCGATCGCCAGCGCTTCCTCCTCGTCCTCCGGCAGGGGTACGCCCACCTCGCCAGCCATCGCGGCCAGCCAGTCGAGCTGGTAGCGGCGGGACCAGGCGTGATAGGTGTCCACCAGCCCCTTACGGGCCTGATCGGCAAGCAGGCGGTCCCATAGCCCCGCCACGAGCTTCGAGTTGGCCATCGACCAGTCGGAGGCGCTGCCGCCGAGGCGGGGCGGAAAGAACTCGCCGACCAGCCGCACCCATTCGTGGTGTCGTAGCTTGTTGTCGTTCATCACACCGCCGTCGTCGACGAAAACAGCCAGCCGAGGCATGCAGGCATGTATGCTGCCAGTCTGTTCGCCGCCAGGCAAGATCAGCGGACGCTGGACGGGAGCGGCCCGGGCCCCGGAAGCCCGTCCGGCTCGGGAGTCTTGCCGGCGAGGACTGCGGCGACGCGGCGGTCGAGGCGCCGGGCCAACTCGCGGACTTCCGCCCTCACGTCATCGGCCCCGAAGCGCATCACCACGACCTGGCCCACTACGGGGCCTCTCTGGAAGCCGGCCATGGTCACGGTCACGGTCGCCGGGCGGCTGAAGCCGAAGGTCTCCGCCTGCGCCAGGAGCCGGACGCTGACGCCGTAGCCCCGCTTGCCGGACGGCACCTCGAATTCCGCGAAGGAGTGCAGGGTGCCGAGGTCTGTGGTGCCTGAGACCTGGCGCTTCAAGTCCGCGAGGTGATCGGCCAGGTCCCCGGACGCGCCCTCCTCGCTGCGATACAGGGTCACGGAGCTGCCGAAGGAGAAGGCCCCACGCGCCCGGACGATAGCCTCGTCCGAGGTAAACGAGGCGAGGTATCGGAGCACCTTGCCGAAGCGCTGGACGTCCTCCGCCTCGTCCGGCGGGTCCGCCGACAAGGCGATGATGGCGACAGCGTCCTGCTCGCCCGCGTCCGGGGCTATCCGGGCCGAGGCATACGCCGGGCCGAACTCCGAAAGCGGCAGAGCCATCGCTCGTAGCTGCTCGGGGCTCAGCCGCGCGCCTTCTTCGCCCTGCCAGGGCGAGCATCCAGCAACGGCGATCACGGCCAGGAGTAGGACGAGTCGAACCACTTCAAGGGGATCATCGGCAGCGCGAACACCAATGCGATGGTGATGACGTTGGGCGCGGTTCGCGTCACTCCCGCCGCGGCGTCTCGCCTGCAGGCCGTTTGTCCGTAGGTGGCCTTCCATTAAGCTCTGGACAGGCCTGCTAAGCATTGCATAATTACGAGAATGGGCCGCAACCCCGGCCCGGCCCAACGTCACGCCGGTGTTCAGCCCGGCCGGTCAGTGGCGCGTGGATCGGGCTCGATGCGGCCCATTCACCTGACCCCGGCAGCCGTGATGGTCGCACGCCTGTTCGGTATACTCAGAGGGTGACGGAAGCCACCGCCTCGGAACGGTCCGCGCAGGAAGCCAAGCTCCGAGTCGAGGAGCTGCGCTCACAGATCAACTACCACGACTACCGGTACTACGTCCTCGACCAGCCAGAGATAAGCGACGCCGAATACGACGCGCTCATGCGCGAGCTGCGGCAGCTGGAGGAACAGTACCCGGAGCTGATAACGCCTGATTCGCCCACCCAGCGAGTCAGCGGCCAGCCGGTGGAGGCCTTCGGCGTCGTTGAGCACAGGGTCCCGTTGCTCAGCCTCGCGAACGCCTTCAACGAAGAGGAGTTCCGCGCCTGGTACAGGCGCGCGACCGCCCTCGCCGAGCGAGACCCCCTCGCGCTGGTCTGCGAGCCGAAGATCGATGGCCTTGCCGTCGCCCTGGTCTATGAGGGCGGCGTCTTCGTGCAGGGGGCGACCCGCGGCAACGGGTTGGTGGGTGAGAACGTGACTCAGAACCTGCGCACTATCCGCAGCATCCCGCTGACCCTGAAGGGCAGCTTCCCGAAGCGCTTCGAGGTCAGGGGCGAAGTCTACATGACCCGGTCCGGCTTCCAGCGCCTCAACGACGAACGGGCGCGGGAGAACGAGCGACGCCGCGAACGCGGACAGGCGGAGCTCCCGCTCTTCGCAAGTCCACGCAACTCCGCCGCCGGGTCTTTGCGCCAGCAGGACCCATCGATCACGGCCTCGCGGCCGCTCGACATCTTCATCTACCAGCTCGGCTGGGCAGAGGACGGCGAGACGCCGTCCTCTCACTGGGAGACCCTGCAGTGGCTCCGGAGCCTTGGCTTCAAGACCAACCCGCACGCCCGCCTCGTCTCCGGCGCCGACGAGGCCCTCGGTTACATCCGCGAGTGGGAGGAAAAGCGCGATTCACTCGACTACGAGATCGACGGCATGGTGGTCAAGGTCGATGACATCGGGCTCCAGCGCGCAATGGGTTTCGTCGGCCGCGAGCCCCGCTGGGCCATCGCATACAAGTTCCCGGCGACGCAGGCGACGACACGACTGAAGAGCATCGAGATCAACGTCGGTCGCACCGGCAGCCTGAATCCCTTTGCGGTCCTCGAGCCGGTCGTCGTCGCCCACGCCACCGTGAAGCTGGCGACACTGCACAACGAGGACGACATCCGCCGCAAGGACATCCGCATCGGCGACATCGTGATCGTGCAGCGCGCCGGCGACGTGATCCCGCAGGTAGTCGGACCGGTCGTAAGCCGGCGTACGGGTGAGGAAAAGGTCTTCGAGATGCCGAAGAACTGCCCCGCGTGCGGCACGCCCGTGGTCCGCCCGCCCGGCGAGGCGATGAGCTACTGCCCTAACCGCTCCTGTCCGGCGCAGATATTCCGGCTCCTGGTCCACTTCGCCCAGGCGCTGGAAATCGAGGGAATGGGGGAGGCGCTCTGCGACCAGCTGCTGCGCACCGGCCTGGTGAAAGACCTGGGCGACGTCTTCTACCTGACGCTCGAAGACCTCATGCAACTCGAGCGGATGGGAGAGAAGAGCGCGCGCAAGCTGCTGGCGAACATCGAGAAGGCCAAGACAGCCTCGCTCACCCGGATCCTTTTCGGCCTCGGGATCCGCCACGTCGGCTGGGAAACGGCAGACCTGCTGGCGGAGCACTTCGGGAGCATCGACGCCATCGCCTCGGCCTCCGTGGACGACCTCATGTCGGTGCCAACGATTGGGCCGAAGACAGCCTACAGTGTCTACGAGTACTTCCATGACGAGCGCAACCTAGCCGTCATCGAGAAGATGAAGGCGGCCGGTGTACGGATGGTCGGCTCCGCCCCGGCAGCGAGGGAAGGGCCGCTGAAGGGCCTGACCATCGTCGTCACCGGCAGCCTGCAGCGCTGGAGCCGCAACGAAGTCGAGTCCCTGATCCGCCGGCTCGGCGGCAACGTCGGCTCGAGCGTCACGAAGAAGACCGACTACGTCGTCGCAGGCGAGAACCCGGGCTCGAAGCTGGCCAAAGCCGAAGAGTACGGCATCACGGTCCTGGACGAAGAAGGTTTCGCCGCCCTCTTGCGGGAACGCGGCGCCTCAGTCTGACCTCTCGGGCCCGTCAGGCCACGCGCCGCACGCTGCGCGGCACGCGCTGGGCCGCATCTATCGGCGTGCGGCCGGCGCGCCGCCCGCATTGCAGGCAAACGAACTCCTCGTCGGTCTCGAGCAGGTCCCGGTACAGGTCGCCCCCGCAACGAGGACAGGCGCGCATCAGGAGGTTCGGCCTCCGCACGGTGCTCTGCATGGTTGCTCCTTCCGTTAGGCGGGAGGTTGTCGTTTCGCGTGTCAACTCATTCTCGCGGGGAATCTCAGGATTCGAATCACTTCTGACGCCGGCGGTATAACTATTGTCTTTCTCTAACCTGGGAACGTATTCGGCCCGCGATTCGGCCGCGAATCTCCATCCCGTTTGGTCATCGAATCGCGCCCGCTTTCCATAACGAATGCCGTCCCTGAACTCACTTCCAAGAGCGCGGCACAAGCGCTGGAATGCATCAGTTTGCAATGCGGAAAGCGCGCCCTGTACGCGCGTTGATAGGGGCGCTACAGCATGATGCCAGTCGCGGGCTGAAGACAGGAGGGGAGTATGAAAGGCGTCTCGATCGGTGCAGCCGGCGTCACCCAGGAGTGTGTCAGGCAGCGGCCTCAACGCATCCTGATGGTCAGCAACCGTGCCCCCATCGTGCACGAGCGCGACACTGCCGGCGCCCTTGTCCGGCGGGCAACGGACGGCGGCGTGGCTACTGCCCTCTCTGCTGTGGCCGAGGCCGTAGACGTCGACTGGCTCGCCTGCGCGGGCAGCGAGGAAGACGCCGCCCTCGCACTCCGCGGCCAGCGGGTAAAGCTCGGGAATGCCAGCCGCCTCTCATACGTGGCGCCGCCGGCGCAGGCCTATGAGCTCTTCTACAACGCCTTCTGCAATCCTCTGCTCTGGTTTCTCCAGCACGGGATCTGGGACCAGTTGCAGGGCAAGAACACGGGCCTGAAGGCCCTGCACGCCTGGCAGCTCGGCTATCTGCCCGTCAACCAGCTTGTCGCGGAGCGCGTCGCTGAAGCCCTGCGCCGCCGCGTAGACAGGGTCATGTTCCACGACTACCACTTCTACGTCGCGCCGCTCTTCGTGCGGAACCTTCAGCCCAGGGCGTTCCTTCAGCACTTCGTGCACGTCCCCTGGCCCGACCCGGCGGAGTGGATGCGGCTGCCGCGCAAGATCCCGGACTCGATTTGCCGCGGCCTCCTCGCCAACGACCGCGTGGTCTTTCAGACCCCCGAGAACGTCGAGAACTTCCTCGCGACCTGCGACGAGCTCCTTCCAGACTTCCGCGTCGACTTCCGCAGGGGGGTGGTGAAGGGCAAGGAACGTGAAACGCGCGTCTGGGCGAACCCGATATCCGTCGACGCCGTGGACCTGCACCGGCGCCTCTTCTCGCCAGCGGCGCAGTGCGCTGCCGCGGCGCTCCTGCCCGAACTCGGGCCAAAGACGATCGTCCGTGTAGACCGCCTGGACCCGGCGAAGAACATCGTCGCCGGGTTCGAGGCGTTTGGCCACTTGCTCCAACGCCATCCCGAGTACCGCGGCCGCGTGCGCTTTCTTGCTTTCCTTCAGCCTTCGCGGGCCTCAATTCCGGAATACGCGGGCTACACCGCCCGGGTGGTCGCCGAAGCGGAAGAAGTCAACGCTACATTCGGCACGCCTTCATGGCAGCCGGTCAGGCTGTTCATCGGGCAGGACCGCCTGCGCGCCCTCACCGCCTTGCGCTTCTACGATGTCCTGCTGGTCAACTCGCTCGCCGACGGCATGAACCTCGTGTCAAAGGAGGGCGCGGTGCTGAACGAACGCGACGGAGTGCTGGTGCTATCTCGCAGCGCCGGCTCCTACCGTGATCTAGCGCCGGGCGCGCTGGGGGTCGAACCAGGGGACGTCGCGGGGACTGCGGCAGCCCTAAACGAGGCCCTCGGCATGGACGCCGACGAACGGCGGCGGAGAGCGGATGCCCTGCGGGGCGTTGTCCTCGACCACCAGCTGAGCGGCTGGCTCAAGCGACAACTAGAAGACCTCGGCGTGCAGGACGAAGGTCAGGAGGACTCTCTGGCGCTTCACGGCACGCCGCGCCGCTTTACTCTCGCGGGCTAGATGGGGCCTATTCCCGCCGCGGCGAGGGTTCGCGCCAGTACTCCGGCAGCCCGTAGTGGGCGTGCAACCTCTCCTCGTACTCCCTGTCCAGACGCAGGTCCGGGGTGTACACGGGCGCGGCCTCGATCTTGGCCCGCGGCAGGTCCACGTGGACCTTACGGTCCGCCCAGCTTACGTACTCGATCCAGGGGACGCCGACCAGGTATTTCTGACCGCTCTGGAGGAACCCACCGCTATCGAGCACCAGGTAGCGGATCAGCCACGCCTCGTCATCGATAAGGAAGTCATCGACGCTTCCGAAGCTGTCGTCCGTTGCGCCGATCTTGTAACCGGCCACTTCTCGGGCGCTGTGAAGGTTCGGGTCGCCCTGAGAGGCCACATCCGCTGGCGTACCCGGCAGCGCCTCCGGCTCCGCCTTGCCCTCGAGGTACGCTTCAGGGGCGACGCCGACATAAGCTCCTGTGCCGATCAGGCCTCCGCCACCCCAGTAGTAGGGCCAGCGGTAGTAGTCGTGGTAGGCGATCTCGGCCTGACGGGACACGGGCCTGTCGGTGTCGATATCCGGGCTGTCCTTCACCTGCTGCTTCGTCAGCTGCACGTCAAGGGTTCGGCATTCCCAATCCAGGCCGCGCACGGCCACCGGGGCGATGAGGACCTTGCGTCCCAGGAGCCATGGTCCCGTGTCGATCACGAAGTAGCGCACCGTCCACTGCTCCGCGTCGAAGAACACATCGCGGACCTTGCCGATCTCGCCGTCTGTTGCCTGAATGGCTATGCCCTGCGTGTCCTTGAAGCTGCGCAGCATGGGCCACCTCCCTGCGGGTTCTCGACTCGACTATCGAGCACGCCGCGTAACAGGCGCCGGAAGGGAGGCCGCGGCGCCGTTTCAGCGCCGTCTAATGGCTAATGGCTAAAGGAGCGGCGCCACCTTCATACCGGGGAGGAGGGGGCGAGAAGGCGCGCGTC
This sequence comes from Dehalococcoidia bacterium, assembly GCA_035574915.1. Classification (NCBI taxonomy): domain Bacteria; kingdom Bacillati; phylum Chloroflexota; class Dehalococcoidia; species Dehalococcoidia bacterium. The sequence continues at coordinate 14,865 of DATLYJ010000087.1, forward strand.
TAGGGCAGCGCAGAGCCTGCCGCCGATACCGGCGCGGCGCGGATGAACCCGCGGCCGGTATAGAAGAGGACCACGTCCTTGCCGCTCCGGCCCGGCGCGGCGCCGTCCACCTGGCCGCGGGCCACGTTCACCACGCGCACTTCCCGGTCGCGATAGATGGTCTTCGCGACGGCGTCCGGCCAGATATAGAACGTGTTCCAGATACCGTAGTAGATCACGATGCGAGCGCCGGGCGGGACTTCTGGCGCGGCCTCCTTGAGGCCCCGCGCCAGGATGCGGTAAGTCTCGGTATCGCGCGCAAAGGCGCGGTCGCGCTCCTGCGTGATGGAGGCGCCAACGCTGGCGAGAAACACCAGGACCACGGCGGTCGCCGCGACCACAACGGACGAAGCGGGGAGGTTGCGGGCAACGAGGGTGCCGGGAAGGGTCCCCTTCAAGACCTCCACGCCCCGCACCGTAGCCCAGGCGACGATGATGGCAAACGGCACCGCCGCGAGATAGAGATAGCGCGCAGGCGCCAGCGGCGCGGTCCAGAGAGTGAAGGGCGCCAGGCCAAGGAGCACCCAGACCACGAGAAAGCGCAGCCTGTTGGTGCCGGTGATGAGCGCAATGCCGAAAACGCCCAGAGCAACCGCGCCGGCCGCCCACTGGTCAGGCGTGATCTGCCCGAACCCGATGCCGTCCTTCGCCGGCCAGACCAGCTTCGAGGTCAGCGCCCACAGATGCTCAGGCATCTGCGGCCCGAACTGGATCCGTTCGAACCCCGGGTCATTCTTCGTACCGATGAACTGTAGGGGCGTCAGGAGCAGCAGGAGCAGGACGTAAGGCAGGCCTCGCAGGAGCGCCCTCTTGATCCTGCCGCCAGCTTCTCCGTCAAAGGCTAAGCCGTATAGCGGCGCGAGGGGAGCGAGGGCGAGAGCGACCTCATCCGAGAGGCCGGCGAGTACGAAGAGGAGGAAGGAGGCCGCCTCGAGCCTCCAGCTCTTTCCCGCCATCGCGCGCTGCAGCACGACCAGCGATGCCAGAGCGAACAGCACCGCCATCAGGCGCGGCGCGTTCGTAATCCAGGAGACGCTGACAACGTGGTTCGGGAACAGCGTGAGGAAGGCACAGGCGACGAGCGCTACGCCACGCCCGAAGCCGGCCTGCAGGCAGAAAGCATAGAGGAGGATGAGCGTCGCGACGAAGAAGGAGAGGCTAGCCACGTGGTAGGCGACCTCGTTCAGGCCGAAGCTCTCCCACATCACCAGGTAGTAGACCTCGCCCAGCGGCCGCCAGTAGACGTTCGTGTCCTGGAAGGTCAGCACCTCACCGAGGTGCTGCAGCGTCGGCACCGTGGCGAGGTCGATGAAGGCCAGGTAGTCGTCCCCGTGGAAGTAGTCGTCCAGAGTGGGCAGATTGACGCCCACGGCTATGAGACAGACGGCGAGCAAGGGCATGTGGCCGGCAAGCCGTCGCAACGACGCGAAACTGCCCCGGCGCAATCCGAGCGCCGAGGCAGTCCGTGTTGGCGCTATGGCCGTGGTGCTCAACCTCACTCCTTCTCCGTACAGCGGGCTTGCCCCGAGCCCGGCCGGAGTAGTGTTGGGCTAGCCACTATCGCACGCTAGGTGCTGGAGGCGAGTGCCGGAGCCTCCTGCTTGGTAAGTACGACCTCCCCGGCGTCCGATACGTCGATCAGGACCGTGTCGCCGGGCCCGAAGCGCCCTTCGAGCAGCGCCTCGGACAGGCGGTCCTCGATCTCGTTCTGGATCACGCGGCGCAGCGGCCGGGCGCCGAAGACCGGGTCGTAGCCCTTCTCGCCGAGCCAGTCGCGCGCCCTGTCCGTCGCCTCCATGCTGATGCCCTTGACCAGGAGGTTCTTGGACACCTCGCGCAGCTGGAGGTCGACGATCGAGCGGATGTGCTCCCGCGCCAGGGCGTGGAACACGATCTGGGCGTCGATCCGGTTGAGGAACTCGGGCCGGAAGACGCGCTTCAGCTCGTCCGTCACCTTCTCCTTCATGCGCTTGTACTGCTGCTCCGCCGTCTTCGCCTCCTCAGTCTTGACCGAGAAGCCCAGGGCGCTCTCGCGGCGGATGAGGTCAGAGCCGACGTTCGAGGTCATGATGATGATCGTATTGCGGAAGTCCACTTTGCGGCCCTTCGCGTCGGTCAGCGAGCCATCATCGAAGACCTGCAGCAGCATGTTGAACACGTCCGGGTGAGCCTTCTCGATCTCGTCGAGCAGGATCAGGCAGTAGGACTTGCGCCGGACGGTGTCCGTCAGCTGGCCGCCGTCGTCGTAGCCGATGTAGCCCGGAGGGGCGCCGACCAGCCGCGACACGTTGTGCTTCTCCATGAACTCGGACATGTCGAGCCGCACCATCGCGTCCTGGCTGCCGAACATGAACTCGGCCAGCACCTTCGGCAGGTAGGTCTTGCCCACACCCGTAGGCCCGAGGAACAGGAAGACGCCGATAGGCCGCCTTGGGTCCTTGAGGCCCGCGCGCGAGCGGCGGACGGCCTTGGTGATGGCCGTGATCGCCTCGTCCTGGCCGACCACCTTGGCGCGCAGCGCGTCCTCCATCTGGAGCAGGCGTTGCGACTCCTCGCTGGCGATGCGCGTGACGGGGATGCCCGTCCACATCGCCACAACTTCGGCGATGTCTTCCTCGGTGACCTCGGGAAGGACGGACCCGCGCTCGACGTCCAGGCCCTCTTCCATCTTCTCGATGCGGTCCTGGAGCTTCAGTTCACGGTCGCGCAGCTCCGCGGCGAACTCGTACTGCTGCGCGGCGATCGCCTGGTCCTTCTCGCGTCGCAGGCTCTCCAGGCCGCGCACCGCCTCCTGCAGGGAGGGCGGGGTCGCGCTCTTGCGGATGCGGACGTGCGACGCTGCCTCGTCGACGAGGTCGATGGCCTTGTCAGGGAGGAAGCGGTCGGAGACATAGCGCGCGGCCAGCTCGGCAGCGGCCTTCAACGCCTCGTCCGTGATCTTCAGCTTGTGGTGCTCCTCGTACCGCTCGCGGATGCCCTTGAGGATCTCGATGGTCTCCTCGACCGTGGGCTCTTCGACGAGGATGGGTTGCAGGCGCCGCTCGAGCGCCGAGTCGCGCTCGATGTGCTTGCGATAGTCGTCGTTCGTCGTGGCCCCGATGCACTGCAACTCGCCCCGGGCGAGCGACGGCTTCAGTATGTTGGCGGCGTCGACCGCACCTTCAGCAGCGCCGGCCCCGACGAGCATGTGCATCTCGTCGATGAAGAGGACACAATTGCCGGAGGTCTTGATCTCGTCGATCACCTTCTTCAGGCGCTCTTCGAACTCACCGCGATACTTCGTGCCCGCGACGAGCGAGCCGATGTCGAGAGTGAGCAAGCGCTTTCCCTGCAGGGTCTCCGGCACGTCGCCGGCCACGATGCGGTGCGCCAGACCTTCGACGATCGCCGTCTTGCCGACACCGGGCTCGCCGATGAGGATCGGGTTGTTCTTCTGCCGGCGCGAAAGGATCTGGATCAGGCGCTGGATCTCGCGGTCTCGGCCCACGACGGGGTCAAGCTTGCCGGCCCGCGCCATCGCTGTCAGGTCGATGCCCAGCTGGTCGACCGTTGGCGTGCGCGTGCTGGCGCGGCCACCAGCAGGCGTGCTCTGCGGCATGCTCTGGGAAAGGATGCGAGTCGTCTCAGTGCGCACGCGCTCCAGGCTGACGCCGAGCGACTCCAGCACCCCGAAGGCGATGCCCTCGCCCTCGCGGACCAGGCCCAGCAGCAGGTGCTCTGTGCCGATGTAGCTGTGGTTGAGCCGGCGCGCTTCTTCGACGGCCAGCTCGATCACCTTCTTGGCGCGAGGCGTGAGCCCGATCTCCGTGTTGACCTGCTTCTCGCCGCGGCCAATGATGAACTCCACGGCGGAGCGGACCTTGCTCAGCTCGACGCCAAGGTTGTTGAGTACCTTTGCTGCTACGCCATCCCCCTCGCGAACAAGCCCGAGGAGGAGGTGTTCAGTCCCGATGAAGTTGTGATTGAACCGCTGGGCCTCTTCCTGGGCCAGCGTCAGTACGCGGCGCGCTCTCTCTGTGAACTTGTCGAATCGGTCTGCCATAACGCTGCTAGCGCCCCCTTGCTGAATTCAGGTTAGCACGGGACAAATAGCTAGTCCAACCTGGGACAGACCCCGTTCGTTAAGCCTGCGTTTCCTCCAACCGCACTCTGAACGAGCCGCTTAGGCGTCCTCCGGCGGGGTATCAGAGGCAAGCTTCTCGTCCAGCTTCAAGGCCGCAAACGCGGCCGCCATCTGCGTCTGAGGCTCTTCGTCCTCCAATTGCCGGGCGGGCGCCTTCTCGGCTGCGGGCCGCGGCGTGCCATTAGTCGAGGAGGCAGCGCGCCTGGACTGCTGGGCGTCGAAGCGCTGCAAGATCGAGCGGTCGCCCGTCTCCTCCGCCACGGCCTCGAGCTCGCTCCGGACCTGCTCCCGGATGTGCTCGGGGACAAAGGTGACCTCGCCGTCCGGCCCGAACTCGAAGCCCATCATCTCGCCGCGCTCGCGCGCCTGCTTGAAAGAAAGGCCGATGCGGTGCCGGTCCGGCTCGATCCGCACCACCCGCAGCGGGACGATGTCGCCCACGTTCACTGCCTCTTTCGGGTGGTTGATCCGGCGGTCTGCCAGCTCCGATATGTGGATTAACCCTTCTACTGGTCCTTCAATTCTTGCGTAAGCGCCGAAGGTGACGAGCTTGGTAATCACGCCCGCCACGACGTCGTTTACATGGTATTTATCGACAATTGCCTTCCATTGCTCAGGCTGCGCCCGGCGGATGCTCAGGGCAATCTTTTTCGTGTCGGCGTCCACCTTCATCACGTAGACGTCGACCTCGTCGCCGACCTTGAACATTTCCTCCGGCGGGCGGGCCCGGTCCCACGAGAGCTCGTTCAGGTGCACCAGGCCATCGGCGCCGCCAAGGTCGACGAAGACTCCGAAGTTGCGGATGGAGCTGATGCGGCCGCGGCGGACCTCGCCCTCCTGCAGTTCAGACAGCAGGCGGTCTTTCTGCTGGCTGCGCCACTCCTGGAGGGCGCCGCGCTCGGAAAGGATCACGCGGTTGCGGCGCCGGTTCAGCTCGATGACCTTGAGGCGCAGGGACTTGCCTACGGCCTGGGCCAGCGAACTGCCCGTCTCGTCGTTGCGGTCCGGGCGGAAGCCCACGAGCTGGGAGAGCGGCACGAAGGCGGCGACGCCCTCGACATTTACAAGCAGGCCGCCCTTGTTGTAGCCGGAGACCTCGGCCTCGAAGCTCTCGCCGTCCTCCAACCGCTGCTGCAGGAGGCGCCAGCCATGCTCGCCGCGCGCTCTGTCCAGTGAGAGAAGGATGTCGCCTTCCTGGGTCTCCGGCTGCAGTACGTACGCTACGACCTTCTGACCAATCTCGACGCGGCGAAGGGGCTCCGCGCCGAGAGAGTGCATTTCATTTGCAGGGATTACACCCTCAGACTTTGACCCAATATCAACGACCACCGCATCGCGGTTGATTGCGATAATCGTGCCTTCGATGACGTCTCCTCTCCGCAACGAGCGAATTGAGGATCGCTCCTCCGCCTCGAGCAAGGCCGCCATCGACATCATCGAATCGTCTTCGCCCGTATCTCCCCTCCGACCGCCGTTTCCGGTGGCGTTATTCACCAATCTGTTCTTCCTCCCGCCGGCAGGCCCTGTTTCCGGGCCCAAGCGTCCGTAGATTCTAACATATGGGACTGCAATGGAGATCGGCCTTCAGGGCGCGAGAGCCCTGTTGGCCGCCGTCAGCTTGCCTGCCCCGGCGAGGGCGTCCCGCGCAGAAGTTCAGTTCTCGGCGGCCCCGTAGGACAGCACGACGGCAGGGCTGCCTTCGCGCGGCTTCGCCCACTCCGCGAGCCTCAGGCCGCCCAACCAGGCGATGCCGCCCGCGCCCTCGAAGACGGGGATGGCCGCGCGCTCATCCCTCGGGACGCGCGCATCAACGAAGATGTCCTGCACCTTCTTCGTGCCGCTCATGCCGGCCGGCTGCATGCGGTCCCCGGCGCGCCAGCGGCGCACGCAGAGCTCCGGGCCCAGCGCCGCGGCGTCGGCCCGCACACTGGCGATCGCCCCGGCGAGCGGCCGATCGCCGGCAGCTACCACGAGGCCACCGAGCCTCGCTTCGCCCGGCACAGACAGTCGAACGCCCTCCGGCGGCAGGGGAGGCCTGGCCAGCGTCCCGCCCCTTCGCAGTATCAGGACGCCGGCCCGTGCCGCGGCCGTGACGCCGCGAGGCAGGTCGAGCCGGCGGCCTCCGGCCGGGCCGGTAGCAGCCCGCTCGACAGCCACGATGTGGCGCTCGTTGAAGCCCTGGAGGTCACCGAGAAGACGCAAGAGCGCCAGGCGGACCGCGTGGCGCCGGACTCCGGCGGGCATCGAACGCAGGCGCCTACGGTCCAGCGCGATGCCCTCGCCGGACGGCGCGACGGCTTCCGCCGCAAGCTCCATGAGGGCGGCCTCGTCCTCTCGCGCGGCGTCAGCCAGGCGGGCCAGGGACTCTTCGATGCGGGGGTTGTAGCGCCGCAGCTCCGGCATGAGGTCGTTGCGGACCTGGTTGCGCAGAAAGGCGCGGGAGCGGTTGCTGGCGTCTTCGACCGGCTGCCAGCCGGATGCGCGACAGTAGGCCTCCGTTTCCTGCCGGCGCAGTCCTAACAGCGGGCGCACGAGCGTGAGGCCATCATGCCCGCCCGATGGCCAGCGCGACCGCGGATGCATGCCGCCGAGGCCCGTAAGTCCGGAGCCGCGCAGGATGTGCATGAGCACCGTCTCAGCCTGGTCGTCCAGCGTGTGCCCCACGGCCACGGTCGCCACGCCTCGTCCCTCGGCGACGGACGCCAGGAAATCGTACCGTGCCCGGCGTGCTGCTTCCTCCAGCGTCAGGCGCTGCTCCCGCTGCAGTCGCGCCACGTCTCCGCCGCCGCTGACAAGCTCGACCCCGCAGCGACGCGCGAGCTCCCCGACCGCCCTCAGCTCAGTCCGGGAGGCCCTGGCGCCCCGGAGACGGTGGTCGAAGTAGGCGGCGATGAGCTCTAGCTTCCTGCGGCTGGCGAGCGCGGCAAGCGCGAGCAGCATCGCGCTGGAATCGGGCCCGCCGGACACGGCCACCAGCAGCCGGCCGTCCGGTGGCCACAGGGCCTGCTGGTCGCAGTACCGCGCGATGCGTCGCTGGATGTCGCGGCGCAGTTTCTCGGCTCCGCCGATTGGCCCCCTTGCTGCCCCAAATGTGCCAGTCACCGTCCGAATGTAGCAGACGTAGAGTACCGCCGGCGGGACCGCGGACGCGCGGGGTGAAGACGTCCGGCAGGCAGACGCCTCCCTCTGCCTGTCAGCCGGCGGGCCTCGCCTGGGAGGACGCGTGAGCCTGCGCGAGCCCTGCAGCTCAACGCAGGAATGGAAGCTCCAGGAGTTCCGAAAGGTCCTGGATCAGGTGATCCGCCTCGTGGCTCTCCTCGGCCGTCGGCTCTCGCCCGTTGAGCTTCAGCACCGCCGTCATGCCCAGGGCTCGCGCGCCCCTGACGTCGTTCTCGAAGGAGTCGCCGACCATGACTGCTTCCGTGGCCGAAACGCCGAGGTCCTTGAGGGCGCGCTCGAAGACGGCTGCGTGAGGCTTGCGCCGGCCGACCTGCGAACTGCAAACGATGGCCTGGAAGTGCTGGCGGATTCCCAGTTCCTCGAAGTCCGCGCTCAGCGCCCCTGCCCCGTTGAGCCGGTTCGAAACGACCGCCATCGCCAACCCGCGCTGGCCTAGCCGCTCCAGCGTCGCTGCGGTGTCCGGGAACAGCGCCCGCCCGTACTCGCGGGCCGGTACGTCCAGCGCCTCCCAGGCCGCGAGCAGCCACGGCGCCTCCAGCCTCGTGCCCTTCGCGGCCAGGAACTCGGCGAGGAGGCCCGGCCCGTTGGGCGCGCCCAGGGAGGCCGCCTCTTCCCCCTCCCGACGGCGGGCGAAGGACCAGAACTCGCTGCTGACCGCTAGGGGGTCCAACCGCACCCCGGCCTCGCTGAAAACCGGCGCCAGCCGTCGCGCCTCCAGTTCCGTCAGGCGCGCGAAGTCGGCCTCGTCCCCCTTCCACCCCGGGGCATCGCCCCACAGCGTGCCGTCGAGGTCGAAGAGGACGGCGCGCAGGGCCAAGGGCTACCCTCGCCGCCCGTTCCCGCCCGCCGCGGCGGCTGCCGTCCCCGCCGGGACCACGCCGAGCAGGTGGCGGCGCAGGAACAGGTCGATGAGCGCCGCCGTCTGGCGGCCGTAGTCCGGCGCCGCGTCGAAGGCGTGCGGTTGTCCGCCGAAGACGTGCAGTTCTGCCAGAGCGCCTGCCTGGGTCAGCGCCTCATACATCTTGAAGCTGTCGCCGACAGGCACCGTCGTGTCCTTGTTGCCGTGCACCAGCATCGTCGGCGGGAAGTCGGCGCGCGCGTAGGTCAGGGGGTTTGCGGCCCGATAGTCCTCGTCCGAGGCGTCCGGGCCCATCAGGGCTGAAACCGCGCCCGCAACGCCCTGGCGTTCGTAGCGCCGGATAAGGGCCGTTGGCGGGTAGATGGCGACGCAGGCCCCCACCTCCGTGCTCACGCCCGGAGTGCCGCCCTCGCCGTCGAACTGTGGCATGTTGGCCGTCGCCGCGACCATCAGCGACAGGTGCCCGCCGGCCGAGTTGCCCGAGACGGCTATCTTGTCGGGGTCGATGCCGAGCCGGCCGGCGTTGGCCCGCATCCAGCGCAGCGCCGCCTTCACGTCGTGGAGTTGAGCCGGCCACTTCGCCTCGCCGGAGAGCCGGTACTCGGTAGATACCAGCGTGTAGCCCACGCGTCCCAGGAGAATGCCGAAGCCGCGTAGCTGCGTGCGGTCGCCGCCGCTCCAGCCACCGCCGTGGATGAGCAGGATGCCCGCCCGGTTCGACATGCCCTCCGGCGGCCGGTAGATGTCCAGCCGCAGCTCGCGCCCTCCGCCCGTCCCGAAAACGACGTCCATCTCGAAAGTCACGCGCCCCGCCGCTGCGTCAGTCATGTTGCCCTCCTCGCTGCCGCATTTTAGCGGCGCTAGGCGCAAAGAGCAGCGATGAGAGGGCCGACGAAGGAGATCAGAGAGGGGCAGGACAGGACGAAGGAGTGGCACTGGCCAGCCGGCGCTCGCTTCGAGCGGGTCCACGGGCTGCAGGAGTGAGGCTTCCATTTTCTTGTCGTGGTGCCGTCTGCGTGCCCTGCGCTCGTGCCCTGTGCTCGCTCGCGCTGCCTGCTATACTTTTCTCCCGTAATCGCGCGCTATTCCCATTCAGCGCTTCGATTGAAAGTCAGCTTCGGTCAGCCGCCCGGTGCGCCGCGCGGGGCCGGGGCAATGAGCGGCGGTCTGAACGCAAGGAGGACACGGTAGAGGGTGACCACGAGCACACGCACGACTGTTAGCATGAAAGCCCTGCTGGAAGCGGGCGCACACTTCGGCCACCAGACCAGGCGCTGGGACCCGCGCATGAAGCCCTTCATCTTCACCCAGCGCAACGGCATCCACATCATTGACCTGCAGCAAACGGTGCGCCGTCTCGAAGAGGCGAGCGAGTTCATAAGCGACCTCGTGGCCAACGGCGGCACCGTGCTCTTCGTCGGCACAAAGAAGCAAGCCCAGGAGACCATCCAGGCCGAGGCCACCCGCTGCGGCATGCCATACGTGAACAGTCGCTGGCTCGGCGGCACCCTGACCAACTTCACCACCATTCAGGGCCGCATCGACCACCTCGTGCGCCTCGAAGACGCGAGCGAGCGCGGCGAGTTCGCGCGCATGTCCAAGAAGGACATCCTCAAGATCGAAGAAGAGATCATGCGCCTGAACCGCCACTTTGGCGGCATCAAGGAGATGACGAAGCTCCCGGCGGCGCTCTACATCGTCGACCCCAGCATGGAGTACATCGCCGTCTCCGAGGCGAACCGCGTCGGCATCCCCATCGTCGCGATGACCGACACGAACTGCAACCCGGAGCTCATCGACTACCCCATCCCCTCGAACGATGACGCCATTCGCGCCATCCGCCTCATCACCGCCCGCATCGCCGACGCCGTGCTCGAAGGCATGCAGCGGCGCGAGTTCGGCGCCGAAGGCGAGGAGTTCGAGTTCGCCGAGGGCCAGCGCAGCTACTCCGCCTCCCCCGATGAACCGACACCGGGCGAGCCCTCCGAGGCGGCCCTGGAAGCCGAAACGGAGACCGCCTGATGCCTGACGTATCGATGGAGAAGATCAAGCAGCTCCGCGAGCGCACCAGCGCCGGGGTGATGGACTGCAAGCGCGCGCTGGAGCAGTCCGGCGGCGACATGGAAAAGGCGGAGAAGCTGCTCGCCGAGTGGGGTATGGCTTCCGCCAGCAAGAAGGCGCACCGCGTTACCGCCCAGGGGCTGGTCGAGAGCTACATCCACGCCGGCGGCCGTATCGGCGTCATCGTCGAAGTTAACTGCGAGACCGACTTCGTCGCCCGGACGGACGAGTTCCGGAAACTGGCCCACGATATCGCCATGCAGATCGCGGCGCAGAACCCCATCGTTGTCCACGAAGAGGACCTGCCCGAGGGCTTCGAAGGCCTGCCGACCGAGGCCGTGCTGATGCTCCAGCCCTTCATCCGCGACCCGTCCAGGACGATCCGCGACCTGGTGAACGAGGCGATCGGTAAGACAGGAGAGAACATCCAGGTGCGCCGCTTCGCTCGCTTCGAGATTGGAGAGTAGGCGGGCAGGCGCGGCTGGGAAGGAGCGCGGCGTCTCCGCCTCCAGCGGCGCCCGGACTTGAGGTTCGGCCATGATCCAGGATGTCATCAGGGATGCCGAAGACCGGATGAAGAAGTCGGTCGAAGCGCTTCAGCGCGAGCTGACCGCCATTCGCACCGGCCATGCCCACGTGGGCCTCGTCGATCACATCCGGGTCGATTACTACGGCACGCAAACGCCCCTGAACCAAATGGCCACGGTCGCGGCGCCGGAGCCCCGTCTCCTCACCATCCAGCCCTGGGACCGCAGCGCCCTAAGCGCCATCGAAAAGGCGATCCAGAAGTCGGACCTGGGCCTCACGCCCTCGAACGACGGCGTCATGATCCGCCTCCCCATCCCACCCCTCACGGAGCAGCGCCGCAAAGAGCTGATCAAGGTCGTCCACGCCCGCGTCGAAGAGGGCCGCGTTGCGGTGCGCAACGTCCGTCGCGACGCCGTGGAGAAGGTGCGGCGTATGGTCCATGACAAAGAAGCCTCGGAGGATGACCAGCGGAAGGCGCAGGATCAGCTCCAGAAGCTCACCGACAAGTACATTGCCGAGATCGATCAGCGAGGCAAGGCCAAAGAGGCCGAGCTGATGGAGGTCTAGCGAACGCCTTGACCTGCAAAACGACCTCCCGCCGCGGCTCGTCTGCCTGCGCCGGCAACGCGCCCAAGTCGACCCTCATGGACGGACCTTGGTAGCGACAGCATCACCCAAAGCCGCCCCTACGGCCGCCTCCACCGCAGTGCAGCCGCCACGGCCGCTCCCGCGCCACGTCGCCATCATCATGGACGGAAACGGGCGCTGGGCCGCGGAACGTGGCCTCTCCCGGCAGGCCGGGCATCGCGCTGGCACCGAGAACATCCGCCGCCTCATCGAGGCTTTCGCCGAGCGCGGTATCGAATACCTCACCCTCTATGCGTTCTCGACCGAGAACTGGGCCCGGCCCCGCCGCGAAGTCAGCACGCTTATCCGACTCCTCAGCCGTGTCCTGCAGCGTGAACTCGGGGCGCTGCATGAAAACGGCGTCCGGCTCTTGCACATCGGCTCGCTCGCTCCGCTCTCCGCGGACTTGCAGAGGAAGATATGCGACGCCATCGAGCTCACCAAAGACAACAAGCGCATGACCGTCTGCCTGGCCTTCAACTACGGCGGCCGCGCCGAGATCGTGGAGGCGGCGCGCCGCATCGTGCGGGAAGGCATCCCCGCCTCCGAGATCACCGAGGACGTCATCGCCGCTCACCTCGACACCAGGGGCATCCCTGACCCGGACCTGATCATCCGCACGGCGGGTGAGATGCGCCTATCGAATTTCCTCCTCTGGCAGGCCGCCTACGCGGAGTACTACTCGACGCCCACCTACTGGCCGGACTTCGACGAAGCCGAGATCGACCGGGCCCTGGCCGCCTACGCCTCGCGGGAGCGCCGCTTCGGCGGCCTGAAGCCCGTGAAGGCGTCGAAGGCCGCCCGCAACGGCCTCCACGCCAAGACCTGAACCACCGCCATGTCGCCCACATCCCGCCGCTGCGAGCCCGCCCGGGCGAAGCAACCGGTGGCGGCCGCTTGCGGGCGTCCCCTCCACTCACGGGCCTCCGCGGAGCTTCCCGCCGCGAAGTCCCGCCACATTCGCCTTCGGCTTCGCGGAGCAGGGCATGACTGAGACGGCGATGCCGCGGTCTTCCGGGCGGGCCGGCCTCTTCCGCCTCCCCAACCTCGCTCAGCGCGTCCTCACGGCTGCCGCCGGCATCCCCCTGATCATCGGCGCCGTCTGGGCCGGGGGCTGGTGGTTCGCCGCGGTCGTAGCGGTCGCCGCGGCCGTCGCGGTGCTGGAGGTCCAGGCCTCCAGGCGCCACCTGCTCAACCCTGTATCCTTGGCCGCTGCCGCGCTGGCAGCCCTGCTAGTGGTGGCGGCAAAGCTCGGCTTTGAGGACCTGCCCTGGGCGCTGGCGCTCGTTGCGCTCGTCCCTGCTGCCGCCATCGCCCTGACTCGCGACCCGCGGGAGCAGGTCATCGACTGGCTCTGGGCAGTAGCTCCTGTCGTCTATATCGGCTGGCTGGCGGCGCACTTCGTCCTCCTGCGTGAGGCCCCGGACGGCCGCGACTGGGTCCTGGTCACCCTGCTCGCGGTCTGGATCGGCGATACAGGCGCCTATTTCGTCGGGCGGCCACTGGGCCGCCGCAAGCTGGCGCCGCACGTCAGCCCGGGCAAGACCTGGGAGGGCGCGGCTGGCGGCCAGATCGCCGGGTTCGCCGCCGTAGCCGGTCTCATGCAAGCCTTCGGCCTCGACGCCGACACCGTGCACGTCGTCGCGTTGGGACTGCTGGTGCCGGCCGCCGCACTCATCGGCGACCTGGCCGAGTCCGCGATCAAGCGGGGCCTGGGCGTCAAAGACAGCAGCGGCCTGGTGCCAGGCCACGGCGGCGTCCTCGACCGCCTCGACAGCCTGCTGTTCGCCGCCCCGACCGTATACTGGTACTTGAGATGGTTGGTCCTCTGAAGCCGAGCCGGGTAGCCGTCCTCGGCTCGACCGGGTCGATAGGCCGCCAGACCCTCGACGTCATCCGCGCGCACCCCGACCGCTTCCAGGTAGTCGGCCTCGCCGCCGGCAAAAACACCGAAGCGCTCGCCCGGCAGGTGGCCGAGTTTCGGCCCGCCATGGTCTGCTGTGCCGATGGCGACGCCCTCCGCGCGCACCTCGAGGCGCTGCCCGGGAGCATCAAGCCTCCCGAACGTGTGTCATTGAGCGCCATGGCCGCGGCCCCGGAAGCGGACATCGTCGTCTCCGCGATCGTTGGCGCCGAAGGCCTCCAGCCCACACTCGCCGCCCTCTCGGCCGGCAAGCCGGTCGCCCTGGCGAACAAGGAAGCGATGGTCATGGCCGGGCATCTCGTGTCCGCTGCGGCCGCAAAGGGTGGCGGCGAGGTCCGCCCGGTCGACAGCGAGCACAGCGCCATCTGGCAATGCCTCGCCGGCCACGACCGCGCCGCCGTGCGCCGTCTCATCATCACCGCTTCCGGCGGCGCCCTGCGAGACCTGGCCCCGGACGAACTGCAAGCCGTCACGCCTGCACGGGCGCTCGAGCACCCAACCTGGCTGATGGGCCGTCGCATTACCATCGACTCGGCGACGCTGTTCAACAAGGGCCTCGAGGTGATCGAGGCCCACTGGCTTTTCGGCATCCCATTCGAGCGCATCGACGTCCTCATGCACCGCGAGAGCATCGTGCACTCGCTGGTCGAGATGAATGACGGTTCGCTCATGGCGCAGCTCTCCATGCCCGACATGCGCCTGCCGATCCAGTACGCGCTCACGTACCCGGAGCGCCTGTCCCTCGACCTGCCGCGGCTCGACCTCGCGCGCCTCGGCTCACTGACCTTCGCCGAAGCTGACATGGAGCGCTACCCCTGTCTGGGCCTGGCCCTGGCCGCGGGACGGCAAGGCGGGACCGCGCCTGCCGCGCTTGCGGCCGCCGATGAGGAGGCAGTGGAGGCCTTCCTGGACGAGCGCCTCCCCTTCGTCGATATCCCCAGGCTGCTTGCCGATACTCTAGAAAGGCATACTCCGGTCGCCGTCCCCTGCCTCGAAGAGGTCCTCGAGGCCGACGCGGCCGCGAGGCGCTTCGCGCGGCGGTGGATTGCCTCCCGCAAGTGAGTTTGCCGGACGGCAGAAATGCTGAAATGCTGAAAGCAGAATGAACGTCATCCTCGAAAGCGTCCTGCCCTTCGTCGCCATCCTGGTCTTCCTCGTCGTCGTGCACGAGCTGGGGCACTTCGTTACGGCGAAGCTTTCAGGCGTGAAGGTGCTCGAGTTCGGCATCGGTTACCCTCCGCGCCTCTGGGGCTTCAAGTTCCGCGACACGGAGTACACCATCAACATCCTCCCCCTGGGCGGCTTCGTCCGCCTCCTCGGCGAAGAGGACCCGAGCGACCCGCACAGCCTGGCCGCCCAACCCGCCTGGAAGCGGCTTATCGTGATGGTCTCCGGTTCCTTCATGAACTTCCTCCTCGCCGTGGCCCTCTTCACCGTCGCGTTGATGATCCCGCGTGAATTGCCGGCCGGGCGGGCGCAGATCTCGCAGGTCGTGCCCGGCTCGCCCGCGGCCGAGGCCGGCCTCAAGGTCGGAGACATAATCGAGAAGATCGATGGCCGGGACGTGAAGAGCACGCCCGAGGCCAGCTACAACATTCGTCTCCACCTGGGCGAGCGCATCCCGATACAGGTCAAGCGCACGGACCCCCTGACCGGTGAAAGCACCACTTACACGGCCTGGGTCAAGCCGCGCTGGGCGCCGCCGCCCTTCGTCTACACCGTCCAGCCCGGCGACACCGTAGACAAGGTCGCCTCGGCGACCGGCTTCGACCGCTTCTCCGTGCGCACGGCCGCCGGCATTGACTTCATCGTGCCAGCTGGCAAGGAGCTGGTGATCCAGGACGCAGGTGAGACCATCCGCTACACGCCCCGGGAGGACGAGACCGTCGACTTCATAGCGCGCACCCTGCGCGTGAGCGAGGACCAGGTGGCGCTTGCCGCCGGCCTGCCTGACCAGAACGCCCTCAAGCCCGGTACCGAGCTGAAGTTCCAGCAGGGCGCCACCGGCATCCGCATTGGCCCCCAGTACCCGTTTACGGAGACGCGGTCAGAGGACCCGCTCTCCGCGCTGCGCCTCGGGGTCCGCCAGACGTTCGACTCCCTGAAGCTGGCGCGCAACGAGGTCATCGCCTGGATCAAAGGCGCCTCGACTCCGGCAGTGTCCGGCCCCATAGGGATTGCCCAGACCACCGGGGAGGTGGTGGAACAGGCCGGCTGGAAGAGCCTCGTGGACTTCGCCGCCCTGCTCAGCGTGAACCTGGCCATCCTCAACATCCTGCCCCTTCCCATGCTCGATGGCGGGCGCATGGCCTTCGTGCTCATCGAGGTCATGCGCCGTGGCCGGCGCATCGCGCCCGCGAAGGAAGCGCTCATCCACCTCGTCGGCTTCGCCGCGATGTTGATCCTGGTCGTCGTGCTCAGCTACTTTGACATCGCGAGGATCGTCCGCGGAGACAGCATCTTCAGGTAGGCCGCGGTCAGGTAAAGTGAAGGGCAAGGATGCCCGGCCCGTCCACAGGCCACGAAAGGCTCAGGCATGATTCCCGCGCCGCGCCGCAAGTCGAAGAAGATTTACGTCGGTGATGTCGCCGTCGGCGGCGACGCCCCGATCGTCGTGCAGTCGATGTGCAGCACCGACACCGCCGACGTCGCGAGCACCGTCCGCCAGATCCACGAGCTCGCCGAGTTGGGCTGCGAGATCGTCCGCGTCGCCGTCCCCGACAAGGAGGCGGCCGAGGCGCTTCCTGAAATCGTGCGCCAGACCCCGGTGCCCCTCATCGCCGACATCCATTTCGATTACCGCTGGGCTCTCGCCGCGATCCGCGCCGGCTTCCACGGCCTGCGCCTGAACCCCGGCAACATCCGCGACCCCGAGAAGGTGCGCATGGTGGTCAAAGAGGCGAAGGAGCGCGGCATCCCGATCCGTATCGGCGTCAACGCCGGCAGCCTGCCGCCAATCCGCGCCCTGGCAGACGGCGAGATGCCGCCGACCATCGTCGAACGCATGGTCGAGGCCGCCCTCTGGGAGATCAAGATCCTCGAGGAGATGGACTACGACAACATCAAGATCAGCATGAAGGCCTTCGACGTGCCCACGATGGTCGAGGCCTACCGCACGCTGGCGCCCATGATCCCTTATCCGCTGCACCTCGGCGTGACGGAAGCGGGGACGCCCCGCGCCGGCTCGGTGCGCAGCGCCATCGGTATCGGCATCCTCCTCTCGGAAGGCATCGGCGACACGATCCGCGTGTCGCTCGCGGCCGACCCGAAAGAGGAGATCCCCGTATGCTGGGACATCCTCAACAGCCTCAACCTGCGCCGTCATGGACCCACGCTGGTCGCCTGCCCGACCTGCGGCCGCATCGAGATCGAGCTGATACCGCTCGCCCACAAGGTCGAAGAGCACTTCGTGAAGCTGGGCAAGCCGATTACCGTCGCCGTTATGGGCTGCGTCGTGAACGGCCCCGGCGAGGCGAAGATGGCGGACATCGGCATCGCCGGCGGCAAGGGCCGCGGCGTCATCTTCCGCAAGGGCCAGGTCATCCGCACCGTGGACGAGCCTGACTTCCTGACCGCCCTCATCGAGGAGGGCAACCGCGTGATCGCCGAAATGGAGGGCCAGGAAGTCGCGCCTTACGCCGGCGACGACGCCCTCATCCCGATCACGGCGCTCTAGGGCAAGCTCCGGTCAGACGCATCCCGACAAAGTCGGCTCGCGGGCGGTCTGAGGCATCGACGGCCGCAAGGGTTCTCCTGGACGCCTGCCCGCGGGGCTAGAAGTTATCGGCGCAGAAGGGCCGGTACTTCGTGCGCAGGGCGGCGTCCCAGCGCGGCAGCGCCGCTGCGTCGTGGACCTCAAGGCGGCCCATGCGCGCGGCCTCGGTAGCCGTGATCTGATTGAACGCGAGCATCGCTAGCGTGTTGACGTCCATCGTGACATCCGGCGCCCTGGTCAGCGTCGGCGCGCCGGGGTGTGAGGCGCTGGCGGTCAACGGGCGCACTTCGGCCTCCGGGCCGGTGACCATCTCCCAGACGCCCTCGTTCCAGGGCGCCATCGCATCGGCGACTTCGAAGCGCAAGACGGCCTTCTCGGGGTAAGGGCGCGACATCAGGGCCGCTGGCACGTCGATGACCCGCGCGAGCAGCCCGTCGCGCCACGATGCGCGCAGCATGCGCGGCTCAAGCAGCAGGTGCGGCAGCGGGTCGTCGGCAGGCACGGCCGGCCAGATGACTTCGCGCGCCAGCTCCATCCGCGAAAGGTACTGCCAGATGGCGCGATAACAGCCAATGTCCAGCCATACCAGGTCAGCGATCCTCACCTCCTGGCCCGGCCCCGGACCTTCGTAGCGGCCTTCGCCGCTACTGTAGACCAGATAGCCGCGCGCCTCGCCTCCTTCCTCGTAGACCACGATGGTCCGCGTATGCCCCGGCGGCGGCGGCGCCAGCACGTTCGCCTCCCACATCGCCCGGCCACGGTGCACGTAGCCGGTGCGCTCTTCCCGGAAGCGCCGGTAGAGGTCGACCAGAAGGCCGAACTCCTCGTCCTTCGAGACCTCGCGGAAGCTGCCCCTGGTTTCGAAGCCAGTCGCGAACTGAAGGTAGCGGGGCTCTACGCGGTAGCTGTAGTGGGTGGAGACGATGCCGTAGCCGAAGCGCTGGTAGATCGCAGCCTGGGAGGCGTAGAGGAGGGCCCAGGGCTGCTGCTTCGCCTCCTTCAGCCGGACGAAGTCCGTCTCCATGATCCGCCGCAGGTAGCCGCGGCGCCGGTAGATCGGGTTGGTCGAGACGCAGGTCACTCCCGCGACGGGGACGGCGTTGCCATTGAAGCGCATGGTCAGCGGCCAGGCGCCGTAGGTCGTCGCCAGCCTGCCGTCCTCGAAGGCGCACAGCGTCCACTCGGGCAGAAGGCCTTCGATCGGCCGGGAAGGGTCGAGGGCGAGGGCAGTCGAGACCGTCCGCACGAACTCACCCATCTCCTCCAGGCGGGCGGGCCGGATTTCCAGCATGGAGGGAGTATATATGCCCTGGCCCGGCCGTGGGCGCGACCCCAGACCGCTGGCGAAGAGGCCGCCGCTGCGGGCTGCAAGACGCCGCTGGCCGTGGGTACGCGTGGCACAGAGGCAGGCGCGGCGCTATATTAAGAGCCGCGAGCGCTGCCGCTCGTCCCCGCCTTCGTCATTTGGCCCCGGTAGCACCATTCTTTCGGGAGGAGATATGAACCTGCTCAGTCCTATGCTCCGCGCCCTCGACCGCCTCTCGCCGCCCGAGAGGGTCTCGGCCCACTGCGACATCCCCTGCGGCATCTACGACCCCCACGCCGCCCAGGTGGCCGCCCTCACGGTCCTGCGCATGAACCAGCTCATCAAGGCCCTCGACAGGTCGAACGCCGACCTGGCCGCGATGCAGATTGCGCGTTACACCCAGACCAAGGAGTCGCACGCCGAGCTCTGCAAGAAGGAACTCGACATCCTCTGGCACGACTACTTCCGGCCGGAGCACCTGGAGAAGTACCCGGACCTGCACACGAAGTTCTGGATGGCCAACAAGCTCGCCTCTCGCAACAAGCAGAGCATCGACGAGCAGGCGGCCAACGACCTCCTGAACGCCGTCAACGAGATCGCCGAGATCTTCTGGGCGACCAAGAACGTCCCCACCCGCCGCGGCCCCTCGAACCAGACCGCGGGCGGCGAGTTCGTCTACCCCGCGAACTAACGCCAGCGAAGGGACAGTCGCGCGCACGTAGGGGCAGGCCCGGTGCCTGCCCCTGCAGGCGCTCCCTCCATGAAGCGCCTCGTCCCCGCACTGGCAGCCCTGCTCGGGCTCGGCGCCATCGGCGCCATCGCGCTACTGCTGTCTACCCGGCGAATGGTCGTCGAAGGACGCAGCATGGAGCCGGAGTTCCAGCCTGGCGACCGCGTGCTCGTGAACAAGCTCGCCTACCTGCGCTCTGCGCCGGCGCGCGGCGACGTCGTCGTCGTGCAACGGGCCGGCGACGCCAGCCCGCACCTGAAACGCATCGCCTTCGTGCCCGGCGATGAGGTCGAGGCCGGAAGCGGCCGACGCCGGCTCGGCCCCGGCGAGTACTGGCTCCTCGGCGACAACCCCGCCGAGAGCACCGACAGCCGTCAACTGGGCCCGGCGCGCAGGGAGGAGATCGCCGGCAAGGTGCTCTTCAAGTACTGACGCCGCCGTCCTGACGAGGGCAGGCCTTCGGTCGCGGCGCGGCCGGCAAGGCCGGCGACAGGGCCCGGCCTGGATCACGGGGCGCCGGACTGGAGGAGGCGGCTGGCCCGGCGCTGCAGCAAGATGACGGCGCGGCCAGCCGCTGGCGCCAGAAGCGCCAGCAGGGGAAGGTGGTAGCGGGGCTCGCCGAAGAAGACGATGTGCGCGAGAGCCCACAGGGCGAGGAACACGAAGGCGAAGCGCCGATAGTCCGGTGCGCACCGGGCGAGCCCGAAGGCCGCGAGTGCGAGCAGCGTTATGTATCCCGCGACGATGAGCGCTTTCAGTGGAACCCGGGCCCCGTCAGGCAGCGGCGTTAGGCCGTAGCTATCGACCCAGGTAAGCGCGTCCGTATCCGGCCGCCACAGGGCGACGACCTTGCGGGCCGCCAGCTCGGCCTCCCGCGCCGGATGCGAGAGCGCGTAATCCAGCGCCCGCTGCCGGCCTTCGTCGTTGAACAGGACCTCGAGCGCCTGGAAGTCGGGCGCCTGCTCTGACCAGAGGTCATGCGGCGTCTCGTAGCGGCCGCTCGCGTAAGGCGCATGGCCGACGCGCAGGTTGTAGCCGAAGTTCGTCGAGAGCAGCACCGGCGAGTCCAGGGCAAGGCTGCTCCTCGCCGCCCAGGGCGCGAGCACCGCCGCGGCCCCGAGGGTGAGCAGCGCGGTGCTCCGGGCGGCGAGCCTCGAGCCGCGGCCCTGCCAGAGGAGCAGCAGGGACCAGGCGGGCAAGAGCAGCAGCGCCTGCCCCCGCGCCAGTGCCGCCAACCCGACCACGACCCCGGCTCCGAGCAGGCGCCCCGGGCTCCCGGCCTCCGTCCCGCCGGGGCCCCATGGAAGGAAAGCGAGGGCCAGGGCGAACAAGAACGTGAACCAGGTCTCCGACAGCAGCACCGGCGTCCAGGCGATCAGGCTCGGCGACAGCGCCACCAGGACGCCTGCGGCGAGCCCTGCCGCCGTCCCCCCGAAGCGCCGGCCCAGCCAGTACACCGGCACGACGGTCAGCGCGCCCGCGGCGGCGTTCAGGCCCCGCGCCAACCCGATGCCCTCGCCGAAGAAGGCGTAGCCCGCGGCGAGGAAGAAGGAGTAGCCGGGCGGGTAGAACGCCGTCGCCTCGCCGCCGGGTCGGAAGCCCTGGTCGGTGAAGAGGACTCTGTAACCGTCGCCTCGTGCCAGGCTGCGGGCAGTGGCGTCGTAATACTCGGCGTCGGAGAAGGGCGGAGGCACCGGCTGCGCCCACTCCGAGAACCAGAGGCGGAGCCCGAAGGCGAGCAGCACCAGCCCCGGGAGCACTACGTAGTTACGCCGCGACAACCGCGAAACCAGGGACGCCACGGCGCCGAGCTTAAGGAAACGTCCTTGCGACGGGCGACTCACGCGCAGGCCGCGAGGCGCTGCCGCGGCCCGTCGACCGCCTTCAGGCGCCCCCGCTGCTGCCGGCGGCAGCAAAGACGAAGAAACGGCCCCAGGGCGCACCGGCCCTTGTGGATGTGGTCGGGAGCCGCGGGTTCAGCCATACCTCTGAGGGGATATGTTGCCACGGCCCCCGGCCGCACGCCGGAAGCCGGCTGACGACGGCTGCCTCAGGGCCTGAAGTAGCAGCGGCCTTCGTGGCCCCGCTCGGGAATGGGCGTCGGGCAGGCCCAGTCCGGGTCCGCGAGGTCGGTCGATGTGAAGCTCTTGTGGCAGTAGTGGCACTCCAGCAGCCGGCGGTCTACCGTGCCCGCGAAAGGCGGGAACAGCGACTCGAGCTCCAGGCGGACCGGGTCGCCGGGCGGGAGGAACTGCGAGAAGTCGCCCGTCGGCTCCGTCCGCGGCAGCCGTCCCTTGTCGGAAGCCTTGATCTTGTCCTGAAGCAGCATGAGCCCCGTGAGCAACGACTCCGGTCTCGGCGGGCAGCCGGGTACGTAGACGTCCACCGGGATGATGAGATTGACGCCGGGGAGCGTGCTGTAGCCGAAAGCGAAAGGCCCGCCCATTGTGGCACAACCCCCGAACGCGATAGCCCACTTCGGCTCCGGCATCTGCAGCCAGACGCGGCGCACGGACGGCGCCATCTTCCAGGTCACGGTGCCCGCGACGATCATGAGGTCCGCCTGCCGCGGCGAGGCGCGGAAGATCTCCGCGCCGAAGCGGGCGATGTCGTAGCGCGAGGTGGCCGTTGCTATCATCTCGATCGCGCAGCAGGCAAGCCCGAACATCGCCGGCCACAGCGAGGACGAGCGCGCCCAGTTGAGGACATTGTCTACCGACGCGAGGAGGATGTTCTTCTCCAGGTCCTCTTCGACGCTGGTAGAGATGATCGGCAGGCTCTCGCTTCGCAACCGTCACCCCCGTCCCTCTCGCCCTCGGGGAGAGGAGGAATGGACTTTTGGAACCGCTCGCTTCGCATTCTAGGTGGGGCCATCGGTAGGTACAACCGAAACAAGGCGCCTGCTTCTCGGCCCGGCGCAGCACGCGCGCCGGCCAGGCCCGCGCGTCAGCGCAGGCCTGGCCTCCGACTGCGCCTCCCGGCTCTCAGAGCAGGCCGCGTCCGGAGTGCGGCCGGCGGGACCTGACGGGCGTCCCGCCCGGCCGGGCCGCGTCTCCGGAGCTACGGCTGGATGGGGCAGAGGAAGTCCAGCGACGGCTGGCGCGTCAGCGTGATCGCGCCGTCCGCGGCCGCTTGCAGCACCTCCGTGGCGCTGTTCAGCCCCCCGTACGCAGCGATGTCGCCAGCGTCCACGTTGCCGGCCACGTAGACCTTCCAGCGGCCGCCGTGGTAGCCCGCGCCGCCCGGGGCAACGCCCGCGACGCCGCCGACGCCGGGCACCATGTACAGCGGGTCGGTGCCCTCCTTAGGCATGGCCGAGGGCGGCACCAGCGTGCGGACCATCTGGTTCTCGTACCACAGAGTGCCCATCGGCGGCGGCGCCGCCTCCACGGTCGTCGCCAGGACCAGCGCCAGGACGGCGCCAGCGCCCAGGGCGAGTGCGGTCCGGTCTCCTGTTCGGGACATGTCATCCCTCCTTTCGAGGGACGACGTTAGGGCGCGCTCCTTACGGGGCGCTTACCAGGATTACGGTTCTGAGTCGGTTGGCCGCGCGGTCAGGCTCGAGGATGCTGCTCGCCACCCTCGCCGCGCAGGAGTTCGACCGCGTGGGGGATCAGGCCGACAATGGCCTCCAGGCTCTCGCGCGCCCCCTTCTCGCTTCCCGGCAGGTTCACGATGAGCGTCTTCCCACGGGTCCCCACGACGCCCCGCGACAGCGCCGCCGTGGGCGTGCTGCGCCGCCCCACCTCCCGCATGAGCTCTGCCATGCCGGGTACCTGCCGGTCGATGACGTCCAGCGTGGCCTCCGGTGTCACGTCCCGCGGCGCCAGGCCGGTGCCGCCGGTGGTCACGATCAGGTCCTCGCCGCCGTCTGCCAGGGTCTCGAGCAGTTCCGCGATCTCGTCGCGCTCGTCCGGGACAAGAGCGGTCTGGCGGACCTCGATGCCCTGCCGGCTCAATATCTCGGCGACCGCGGGCCCGGCCGTATCGACACGCTCGCCGCGCGCTCCCTTGTCGCTGACCGTGATCACCGCCGCGCTGATGGCCACGCTCGCATCTTAAGCGATGCGGTGCGGCCCTGAGACATCTTGGCTCCAAGTCCTGCAGGGCCGGCGGGCGGGTTGCAGAAATGTGTAAACAAATGGTGATTATGTATTGACAGCGTGGTAATCAGTGGTAGAGTGTGGGAGCTAGTGGGCAACTGTGAGGCGGGAGTGGGGCTCAAGTCATTCCCGTGGGGCAACGGGGTCAATGCTGTTTCTCGGCACATACCCTTACTCAATGGACGAGCGGGGCCGGGTCCCGATCCCACCCCGTTTCCGCGATGCCTTCCTGAGCGGCGTGATCCTGACTCAGGGCTCGCCGGACAAGTGCGTGCGCATCTACCCCCTCTCGGGGTTTCAGGAGAAGGCAGACCTCTACATGGCGGAGCCGGTGACCCGGCGTCTCGGCCGGCTGATGCGGCGCAGCTTCTTCAGCGGCGCCTTCGACGCCCAGCTCGACCGGCAGGGCCGCGTGCTCATACCAACGCAGCTCCGCCGATGGGCGGGCCTCGACGGCGACGTCGTGGTCATTGGCATCGGCGACGGAGTCGAGATCTGGGACCAGGCCGCCTACGAGGAGGCGCGCGCGGCGGAGGAAGCGGAACTGGAGGCGCTCGAATCGGAATGATGGCTACCGAAGAAGCCGTCGCCCATGAGCCCGTCATGCTGCGCGAGGTCCTCGCCGGCCTCAACGTCGTGCCCGGCGGCCGCTACGTGGACTGCACCGTGGACGGCGGCGGCCACGCCGAAGCGATCCTTTTCGCCTCGGCTCCCGGCGGCTCCGTCCTGGGCATCGACGCCGACGCCGACGCTCTTGACCGCGCGCGGCGCCGGCTATCGCACTTCGGGTCGTCCGTAGCGCTGGTGCACGCCAACTTCCGCGATGTCGACACTGTCTGCCGCGAACGCAGCTTCGTGCCTGTGAACGGCATCCTTTTCGACCTTGGGCTCTCTTCCATCCAACTCGCGAGCGCCTCCAGGGGGTTCAGCTTCATGCGCGAAGGGCCCCTGGACATGCGCTTCTCGCCGGACCAGGAGACTACCGCTTCCTACTGGGTGAACGAGGCGTCAGAAGCCGAACTGTCAGACTTGATCTGGCGTTTCGGCGAGGAGAAGGAGAGCCGGCGTATCGCCCGAGCCATCGTCCAGCGTCGTCCCTTGCAGACGACAACCGATCTAGCCAAAGCCGTCGAGCAGGCCGTGGGCCGGAGGCCTGGAAGTCAAACCCACCCCGCCACCAGGACTTTCCAGGCCCTCCGCATCGCCGTCAACCAGGAGCTAGCCACCCTGAGCGACGCGTTGCCTCGGGCCCTCGGCCTGCTCGGCTTTGGATCCCGGCTTGTGGTCATCAGTTACCACTCGCTTGAGGACCGCATCGTCAAGCAGTTCATTGCGCGCGAGTCACGGGACTGCATTTGCCCGCCCCGGCAGCCGGTCTGCACCTGCGGCCACAAGGCGACTTTGCGGCCCGTGACCAGGGGCGCGGTCACTCCCTCCCCGGAGGAAGTGGCCCGCAACCCGCGCGCCCGTAGCGCGAAGCTCCGGGTCGCGGAGCGGCTGCCGGCGGCCGCCTGAATCATGGCGACGCTCGACCGCCTCGCTCCACCCGTTGCTGCCCTTCCCCGCGAAGGGACCTGGACGCCCCGTCGCGCTATAGCCACCGCGGTCACCACCGCGGTGGCTATAGCGCTTCTCCAGGTCTTCCAGTCCGGGACCTTCGCCAACACCGGCGCCACCATCCAGCAGCTGGAGGCTGCGCGGACCGACGCCCGGGCTCGAGTCCACGATCTCGAGGCCGAGATCGCGGCCCTCGCCTCGCTCGACCGCACCGAGCGCGCGGCGCGCGAACGTCTGGGCATGGTGCGGGCGACCAACATCACCTACATCGAGGTCGGCGTACCGGCCCCGGCAGGGCCGCTCCTGCCGCGCCCTGTCACCGACGCCACCCGACCAACAGAGGACAACAGGGCCTGGTGGGAGAAGATCCTGCAAGCCCTGCCGCTGCGATGATTCGACGACGGACGATTACGCGAGGGCAAGGAGCAGGTCAGGCCGCGCCCGGGCGCAGCTAGCCCTGTCCCTGGCCCGCGCTCCCGATTGCTCGGTGGGAGGGATCGTGCCGAAGGGTAACGGCAGCAGGTTCACCTGGCGCTTCGCCGCGCTCGTAGGCTTCCTCACGCTTGCCACCGCAGCGCTCGTCGTTCGCCTCGCCTTCATTCAGATCGTCCACCACGACCGCTACACTGTCGAGGCCCAGGCCGAGCACTTCCACAAGCAGCTCGTCCGCTCCAGCCGCGGCGCGATCCTGGACCGGAACGGGTTTCCGCTGGCCACGACGATCGACGCTTTCGACGTCTACGTCGACCGGCGCGCCTGGCGTGACGACGCCCCCGACCGCCCCCGCCGCGCCGCGTCAGCCCTTGCGCCCCTGCTGGGCAAGCCCGAACCGGCGCTCCTGGCGAGGCTCCTGGACACCTCCGAGGGCCCCGTGGGCCTCCTCGCCGACGGCATCGACTTCGAGGTAGGGCGAGCGATCCAGGACCTGGCGCTTCCGGGCATCTCCGTGGTTGCCGCGACCAAGCGCTATTACCCAGAGGGCGACATCGCCTCCAGCCTCATCGGCTTCCTGGGCCGTGACCATTCCGGGCTCGCCGGGCTGGAAGCAGACCTCGACGACATCCTCAGCGGCACGCCCGGCGCCATCTACTTCGAGCGCGACAGCATAGGCCGCCCGATCGCCTTCGGCGAAAGCCGCGTCGAGGCCGGCCGCCCCGGCGCCGACGTCCGCCTCACCATCGACCGCTACATCCAGCGCCTGGTGGAGGTCGAGCTCGACAAGCAGATCAAGGACCACCAGGCCAGCGGCGGCTCGATCATCGTCATGGACCCGAAGACCGGCGCCATCCTCGCCATGGCCAGCCGGCCGAGCTTCCGGCTCTCGCAGCTCAGCCTTGAGGGAGAGCCGCCGCTAGACCTCTTCCGTAACCGGGCGGTGACTGACCTGTACGAGCCCGGCTCCGTGATCAAGACAATCACCATGGCCGCGGCCATCGACATGGGCCTGGTTACCCCCGGCACGACCTATTACGACAGCGGCACGGTCACGAAGGGCGGCTACACCTTCAAGAACTGGGACTTCAGCGCCAACGGCACCCAGACCATGGTCGAACTGCTCCAGAAGAGCCTCAATACGGGGGCTATCTGGCTCAGCGACCTCCTCGGGGCCAACAACCTCTACGCCTACCTCAAGCGCTTCGGCTTCGGCGAGTCCACGTACTCCGGGCTCGGCGGCGAGGCGACCGGCCTGCTCCGCACCAACAAAGACAGCGGTTGGTACCCCTCTGACCTCGCAACGAACAGCTACGGCCAGGGCATGGCGGCGACGCCGCTCCAGGTCATCACCGCCATCGCCGCCGTGATCAATGGCGGCAAGCTCATGCGGCCATACGTTATCCAGGAGGTAGACTCGAGCGAGGGGCGCCGCATTTACGAACCTGTTATCGTCAGGCAGGCGATCTCGGAGGCTGCTTCCAGGACAATGGTCTCGATGCTGAACGAGGTTGTCGACGGCAACCCCGTGCACAAGGCCCGCATCCGCGGCTACCGGGTCGGCGGCAAGACCGGCACGACGCTCGTCTCGATTCCCACCGGCTACGCCCTCGACTCGACCATTGCCTCGTTCGTCGGCTTCGCCCCGGTAGAGGACCCGGCTTTCATCATGCTCGTCAAGATCGACCAGCCCCAGGATGACCCTCTCGGCGGCATTGTCGCCGCGCCGGTCTTCGGCAAGCTGGCGCCTCAAATCCTCGCCTACCTCAACGTCCCGCCCAGCACGGGCCCCGCCGTGCGGACGGCCCCTTGACCGGCATGCTGACCGCGGCAGAGCTCCGCCGAGCCCTGGGACCAGAGCTGCTCAGCGAGCGGCGCGGCGCGGCGCGCGTCTTCAGCGGCGTAAACAACGACTCCCGCAAGGTCCGGCCGGGCGAGCTCTTCGTCGCCCTCAAGACCGAGACCCGCGACGGCCACGACTTCGTCGCTCACGCGGTCGAGGCCGGGGCCGCCGGGCTCGTCGTCTCCCGCACCGTCGAGGCGCCCGCCAGCGTGTCCGTATTCCTCGTGCGCAACACTCAGACGGCCCTCGGCGAGATCGCGCGCTACTGGCGCTCCCGCTTTCTCCTCCGCGCGGTCGTGGTCACAGGCAGCGTGGGCAAGACGACCACGAAAGAACTGATCGCGGCCGTCCTCAGGAGCGAGCACGACGTCCTCAAGAGCCCGGCCAACTTCAACGACGAGGTCGGCGTCTCCATGACGCTGCTCCAGCTCGAGAGCCGCCACGACCGCGCCGTGATCGAGGTCGGGATGTTCGCCGAAGGCGAGATCCGCCGGCTCTGCGAGATCGTGAAGCCGGATATCGGCGTCGTGATGAATGTCGGCCCGGTGCATCTCGAGCGGCTCGGGAGCATCGAGGCAATCGCGCGGGCGAAATCGGAGGCCGTCCAGGACCTTCCCTGGACCGGCAACGCCATCCTCAACCACGACGACCCGCTCGTGGAAGCGATGCGCGCGAAGACGAAGGCGCGGGTCATGACCTTCGGCCTGACGCCGGGCGCGGCCATCCGCGGCACGAATGTCCGCAGCCGCGGCCTCGATGGCGTCGACTTCGAGGTGTCAGCGTTCGGGCGCACGCTCCAGGCACACTCGCCGCTTCCCGGGGCCGACCTCGTCCCGAACGCGCTCGCGGCGCTCGCCGTCGCCTTCGCCGACGGCATGTCGCTCGAGCAAGCCGTGAAGGCCCTGCGCGAGGCCCGGGTGCCGGCGCGCCTGCAAGTGAAGCGCGCGCGCTCGGGCGCGCTGGTGCTGGACGACTGCTACAACGCCAGCCCGGCCTCGATGTTCGCCGCCCTCGCGGTGCTCGCGGAGACTAAGGGACGCCACATAGCCCTGCTTGGCGACATGTTGGAGCTGGGGGCCGCGGAGGCCGATAGCCACCGCGCCGTCGGCCGCCGCGCGGCCGAGGTGGCGCAGGTGCTGTACACCGTGGGCACTCGCGCCGAGATGATCGGCGCCGCCGCCCGCGAGGCCGGCGCCCCCTGCGTCCGGCACTTCGACTCGAAGGAGGAGGCCGCGGCCGCCCTCGCCCGCGAGGCGCGGGAGGGCGACGTAGTCCTGGTCAAAGCATCGCACGGGATGGCGCTCGAGAGCGTCGTAGCGGAGCTGGTGGGGTAGATGGTCTATGCCTGCGCCTGCGCCCTGGCCGCAATGGCAATCTCCCTCGCCGCTGGCAGGCCGATCGTGACCGCCCTGCGCCTGCTCAAGATCGGCAAGGCCGAGTCCGGCGAGGAGCCGGCCGAGTACGCGAAGCGCGCCGGCAAGCCGACGATGGGCGGCTTCATCTTCCTCGCCGGAATCCTGCCGGTCGGCGCCTTCATCGCCCTGGACCGCGACGGCGACATCTTCCTGCCCCTGGCGGCGATGGCCGTCGCCGCCCTCGCCGGCATGGCCGACGATGCCCAGACGCTTGTAGGCCGGCAACGTGTGACAGGACACGAACGCTGGCTCTGGCTGGTGAAATGGGGCGTACTGGTCGGTATCGGCCTTGCGGCCGCGCTCGTCCTCTACTATCAGCTGGACCTCCAGCACGCCGTGCTCCCGGCCTTCATCGGCGATAGCTACAGCCTTGGCCTGCTGTACATCCCTGTCGTCGTCGCCGTCTTCGTCGTAGCCGTAAGCGGCGCCCTGCCGACTGATGGAATGGACGGCCTGATGGCGGGTGTCAGCATCTTTGCCTTCCTGGCCTACGCCGTCATCGCTTTGAGCCAGGGCCAGGAAGCACTGGGCGCCTTCGCGCTGGCCGTCACCGGGGCCTGCGCCGGCTACCTCTGGTACAACGCCTCGCCGGCTACGGTGATCATGGGGGAGGTCGGGGCGCAGGCGCTGGCCGTCGGCTGGGTGGTCGTTGCTTTCATGACCGGCTGGTGGCTCCTGATGCCAGTGATCGGCGTCATCTTCGTCGCCGAGGGCCTCTCGGACGTCATCCAGATTGCCTACTTCAAGCGGACGGGAGGCAAGCGCGTCTTCAAGATGGCCCCGATTCACTACCACTTCCAGCTCTCTGGCTGGGCAGAGACTCAGGTCGTCACGCGGTTCTGGCTCGTCGGCGCGGCTGGCGCCCTGGCCGGCATCGCCCTGGCGCTGGCGGAGTGACATGACGGTCGGCGACTGGCGCGGCAAGAAGGTTACGGTGATCGGCCTCGGCATCGAGGGCGAGGACATGGTGCGCTTTTTCGCGGCCCGCGGCGCCACGGTCACGGCGAGCGACGCCAAGACTCGCGAGGCTCTCGGGGCGCGCGTCGAGGCCCTGGAGCGCCTTGGCGCCCGGCTCGCCCTCGGCCGTAACGACCCGGCCGATGTCGCCGGCGCCGACCTCGTCTGCGTCTCTCAGGGTGTTCCCCTCTCGAACCCGGCTGTCCAGGCCGCCAGGGCCGCTGGCACGCCCGTCGAGTCGATGACCAGCCTCTTCATGCGCTGGTGGCCCGGACCAATCGCCGGTATCACCGGCAGTTCGGGCAAGACCACCACCACTTCGCTCGTAGACGCGATCTTCACAGCAGCCGGCGTGCCGCACAGCCTAGGAGGCAACATTGGCGTGGGCCTTCTGTCGCTGCTCGACTCCTTACCACCAGGCGAGGGAGGACGGCTCCCGGAAGGTGCCGGGGCAGCCGGCCAGGAAGGCGCCCGGCGCTGGGCCGTCCTTGAGATCAGCCACAGCCAACTCACGCTCGTCCGTCGTAGTCCGGACATTGCCGCTCTCCTCAACGTCACGCCGAACCACCTGGACCAGTTCACCTGGGAGGAGTACGTCGAGCTCAAGAGCCGCATCTTCTCCTTCCAGGGCCCGGACGACACCTGCGTCTTCAACGCCGAAGACCCTGTCTCGGCCGATCTGCGGCGCCGCTGCCCTTCGCGTCAGGTCCTCTTCGGGATCGAAGCCGACCATCGCGGCGAAGGCGCCTTCGTCTCGGACGGCACGCTGATGTTGCGCCGCAATGGCGTCATCGAGCGCCTGTTCCCAGTCGAAAGCATCCTGCTGCGCGGCCGCCACAACGTCGCAAACGTCGCCGCCGCGGCCGCGTTCGCCGCGGCCTGCGGCATCGAGTCCGGGCCGATCGTCGACGCCGTCCGCTCCTTCCGCGCGCCACCTCACCGCATCGAGTTCGTGGCGGAGGTCGACGGCGTCCGCTACTACAACGACAGCATCGCCACGACGCCGGAACGTACGCTCGCGGCGCTGCGTTCCTTCGAGGAGCCGGTTGTCCTGCTGTTGGGAGGCCGCGAGAAGCATCTCCCCCTGGAGGAGCTGGCTAGCGTCGCGGCAGTCCGTTGCCGGGCCATCGTCTGCTTCGGCGAAGCGCGCGACATCCTGGCTGCCGCGGTGGAGGGACACGGCAGGCCCGTAGAGCGCGTCGGGCAACTCCCCGAAGCGGTCGAGGCGGCCCGCCGCTACGCCAGGGCCGGAGACGTCGTCCTCCTGTCACCCGCCTGCACGAGCTTCGATGCCTACCCGAACTTTGAGCGCCGCGGCGAGCACTTCCGCGAGCTGGTCGGGGCGCTGGCGGCGCCGGGGGTGCGGCCGTGAAGGTAACGCAGACCAGCCGCCTCAGGCCCGGCAAGCCGGACCGGGCCATCTTCGTGACCTCCCTGGCGCTGGTCGTGGTCGGCCTCGTATTCGTCTACAGCGCCAGCTTCGCCGTGGCCCTCTCCGCGTTCGGCGACATCAACTACTTCATCGTGCGTCAGACCTTCGCCGCGCTGGTGGGCCTTGCGCTCATGCTCGCGCTGATGCGCATCGACTACCACAGGCTGCGCCTTGCCAGCCCGGCGCTGATGCTGGTCGCGGTCCTGAGTCTCGCCGCCGTCCTCGTCGTCGGTGACGACAACTATGGGGCCCGCCGCTGGATATCCCTCGGCTCGCTTCCCCCGTTCCAGCCGAGCGAATTCGCCAAGCTGGCCATCATCGTCTACATCTCGGCCTGGCTGGCTTCGCGCGGCAGCCAGGTGAAGACCTTCGCCCTTGGCTTCGTGCCCTTCATCTTCATGGTCGGCGTTGTGGCGGCGCTGATCATTCTCGAGCCTGACACCGGCACCGCGACGATCGTCATCTTGACGACTGTGACGCTCTTCTTCATCGCCGGCGCCTCGATTACGCACCTGTTCGCCCTGCTGGGTATCGGCGGAGTGACGGCGACGGTCCTCGTGTTCGCCCACAGCTACCGATTCGACCGCATCCTCTCGTTCGTCGCCGCAGAGGACGACCCCTCCGGCCTCGGCTTCCAGGTCATACAGCTGCTGATCGCGCTGGGCAGCGGCGGTGTGCACGGGCTGGGGCTAGGCGTCAGCCGCCAGAAGTTCTTCTACATCCCCGGCGCGCATACGGACGGCATCTTCGCGATAATCGGGGAAGAGGCTGGCTTCATCGGCGCCATGATGGTCATCTCGCTCTTCGCATATCTCTGCTACAGGGGGTTCCGCGTGGCGCTCAACGCCCGCGACGACTTCGGCGCCTACCTCGCGTTGGGCATCGTCGCCTGGATCGCCTTCCAGGCGCTCGTGAACATCGGCGGCGTTACGCGCTCCATCCCGCTCACCGGCATTCCGCTGCCCTTCATCAGCTACGGTGGCTCCGCCCTGATCGTGAACATGGCCGCCATCGGCGTCCTGCTGAGCGTGTCGCGCTACGGCAAGGACCAGGCCTACATCGAGCGGAATCGCCGGCAGCGCGGTCCCGCCACCGGAAAGTCCAAGGCGGTGGCCCCCGCATGAGGGTGGTCTTCTGCGGCGGTGGTACAGGGGGCCACGTGTACCCGGCCCTGACGGTTGCGCGCGCCCTGATGCAGCGCTGGCCGGTCACCATCCTGTACGTGGGCGTCCGCGGCAAGATCGATCAGGAGCTCGTGGCCCGCGAAGGCATCGACTTCAAGGCCGTGACCGCCCGCCCCCTGCGCACCGGCACGCTGCCGGGCACCGC